>JADHYE010000003.1 GCA_016782605.1 Candidatus Paceibacterota bacterium
TTAGATAAATTAAAAGTGGATGCGCCGCAAGCAGAATTATCATTGTTAGTTACGGTTATCGTGTAAGTAAGCTGCTGTCCTGGGTCTCCTGTTTGAGAAGAAGGAGTTAAGGATACAGAAGGATCAGCTCTGGTGCAAGCAGTTTGTGTAGTAAATTGCTGCTGGCCGCCATCGGAAAGAAAAATAACTGCTCTTCTTTCATTAGTATCAGCAAGATTTGACCAGCCGGCTGAGTTATATGCCTGGGTTTTATAATAATAAATTTGCCCTGAAGTCATGTTGGTCAAAGTACCCTGAAAATTAGTAGCAACACTGCCGGATACAATATTATTGCATGCAGAAATATTAGGACTGTTACTCCAACAAAATCTTGTCTGAGTAACAGTTGTCCCCCCATCACCACTAATCGTTCCCCTAAAAATAGCTCGATTATTTTGAATTTCCGTAGCCCCAACCGTAGCAATATCAGTAGTAACAGTAGGAACAGTAATGATTTCGTATGTGTCAAAATTAAGGTCATTGTTATTCCACCCGCTTACAAGCGGACCATCGTCACAATACTGAGAAATATCATTATCCTGCGGAGATGTATAAATTGGAAGCGCATGCCATTTTATTTTAGCAATAGTATTATTTCCTTTCTTCCAGCTCGAGCTTCCGGATAGAACATCAGAATATTCATCACCATAATTAGGATACTGACCAAAACTAGAGGGAGATACCCAATACATATAGCCTCGACGGTATGCTGACTGGTCACCCTGATAATTTATCAGACCCATCATTCTTTGTAGAGTAACGGTATCATCATCATAACAGTTAATATACATCCATTGCGCTTCGCCAGGGGCAACTCTGTTTTTAATAGCATAAACATTATCCAAATAGATATCGCCAGTGCCTCCTGAAATAATGCTGGTATGCGTTCCGCCAGCCCTATCACTGATATCAACTGAAGCAATGTGCCAGTGACCATCGTTAATTAGAGTAATGGCATTTGCTGAATGACTATAACTAGAACAAGTAGTTGGGGTATCGGCAATTTCAACCCATCCTCCGCCATTAATCATAAGACAAGCTGTTTCTCCAACGTCAATTTTATAAGCAAAAACTATACTGGGATAGGTTACTGCCGAAAAACTCGTTGTTTTCCGCACCCAGCTTCCTCTATTGTGAGTAGAATAACTTCCTTCGAACGAATTAGTTGACCTCTCGCTGAAGTCCCCACTATCCGGAAGCCATTGCGTTCCTTCGGCATACAGTTCAACTTTTTCACTAGAATTATCAGGAATAAGAACAATTCCGTGAGCTACGGGGGGGGAGGCGACAGATGACACCGTTACAGTAACACTTGTCCCGCTTGTATTATTGCCAGCTGCATCATAACACCTAGCATACATTGTATGGTTTCCTGTGCTAGTAAAAGTATGAGAACGAGAGGCAGTACAGCTGGTGCAGGGAAAAGAACCACTCATTGTACCCTGACTAACGCCGTCAACATAAAGATTACAGGAAGTAACTCCCACATTGTCTGAAACAGAAGCAGAAAAAGTAGCTGCTACATTAACTGTGGCTGAAGTGGGTGAAGTTTGTCCGACGCTGGGAGGAATTGTGTCCCCCGGAACAGACTCATTAATTATTACATCATCAATGACAATATAATCGTTTGAACCGCTCAATTCATCAAATTGAATATAATAGGTTGTGTTACTCGGTACGGTAAAATTAATTGTTTTTTGCGACCAAGAAGTACTGGTAATTCCATAATAGCCAGGAGAAGGAGTAATATTTGTTCCTCTTGTTCCCTGGAAAGTGCTTCGATAAACCCTAAGGCCGGAATTATTGCCTCCTCCGGCGCAACTGCCAACATTTCTAACCCAGAATGTCAAAGCATATTGGTTGCTGGCGCTCATGCTTAATCCTTTTGTCACCAACATAGACGGTAAAGAATAAAAATCAGTCTGGTAAGCCGATGCCGCGTAGTAGCCGGTTCCCCGATAAATATTGCCGCATTGCGTTCTTCCAAGTTTCCAAAAATTATCATCTGTTGTCCAACCAGTTGAAGGAGGAATGACGCAGGTTTGACCTTGATAGCAAGTGCTGTCAAAATATTCCTCAAGGATTATCCCTGCATTAGTTTTCCCAACCAATGCAAAACCAAAAATCACCAAAACCGCCAGAAAGATAAATATAAATGATGTTTTATAATTTAACATTAAAAATTAATTTTGGTCGTTTTTAAATTTGTCATTTATTAAAAATTCTAAACTATCACCAGCTGCCGCCGTTTTTAGCGAAAGCTTTAAAATAATAAGTGGTGTTTGAATTTAAACTAGAAATATTGGCTGAAAAATTACCGGTGGAAGTTCTTGTTTGAACAGCAGTACTATTCCCTAAAGAAGTGGTTGGTCCCCATTCAAACCAAACCAAACAATTAGCCGCACGACCTATGTCGTTAAGAGTTCCATTAAGAGTAGCAGAACTGGTGGTAATACTAGTAGCTGTGTTAGTAGTTACGCCAGGAGTAGTAATCTGGGCACTGGCTGCAGTAACGGTTAATTGGTAAGTAACGCAGCGCGTTAAACCTCCACCTGTCCCGCAAACGTTTATTGAATAGGTACCAGTTGGAGTGCTTCCAGCCGTATTAATAGTCATTGATGAAGAGCAAGTCGGATTGCAAGAAGAAATAGGAGGGATTGAAGCTCCCGACGGCAATCCGGAAACAGAAAAATAAACCGGCTGAGTGGTTCCTGAAAGCAAAGTAGCAATTATATTTGTAGACACTGAACTTCCTTGAGTTGCGGAGTCTGAAGTTGGATTAACCGCAACTAAAAAATCAAAAGTCGGAGCACCTGTTGCGATACAACAAACTTGCGTAGAATAAACGCCGCATTGTGCTATGTGTGCGTTATAGACGTTGGAAATCGAAGCCAAACAAACATAACCCGAAGAACAACTAGTTGAGTAAGTACAAGATATTGTTTCGCTAGCTAAAGGAGTTAAACAAGCGCTATTTGAATAGTTGAAATAATTGGCTTGTTCAACCTGAGCGTTTGTTAGTGCTGATAATTTTAAAAAAGCAGTGCCACCACTGCAAGATGTTCCGCTTATCCCAGAACAACAAACATAATTGCTGTAATTTGACTGGCTTGGAAGTTCAGCGTGAGCATTATATGATGCTGACATTTTTAAAACATACATACCACCCGAAGGACAGGAATTAAACGAGCAACTTAAAGCCGCCTCTGCTGTATTGACCAAGGCAAAAAATAGAAAAAGAGATAATAATGTAATAACTATTTTTTTCATCAGCTAAAAATCGGAAATTTATAAATTTTATCTTTCTAGACGGTTTTATTTATTTACATCATTAAAGCTTACAACAACGAGCATAGGCGGTGGAATTGCCGTATCCATTACATATACTATTACCGACAGCACAATACCAACCATTGCCAGAAGGATAACTCCAAGTCATGCCACACTGATAACCGCCAGAGCAACCTCCGCCAGTCATAATATAACCGGTACCAGCAGAAGCACAAGAAGCATATGCATAATTATTAGTAGCGGAAACAGTTACTGTTGTGCAATTTAAAGAGGGATTCTGCCAAGAAACTCCTGCTCCTGCGTTTTTTGTTAAAATCTGATATGCCAACCCAAAACTACTATTATAATCTTTAATTCCATTTGTACCAGAAAGATCTAAATAATCATCCGGCCTAATAAAACCTGTCGCACGAATATCACCGCTAACGTCTAATTTATAACTTGCTGACATTTTTCCAATAGCAACCTTAACAGTGCTATAATTAAGCGTATAAAGGTTGTCGGCACCATTTAACGCCCAATAATTCGTTCCTCCGCCGCTACAAACAGCACAAGCAAGAACGCCGCTAGAATTACTTTGAAGACATTCTCCTGCAGGACAATAAAAATTAGCTATTTCATTCCAAGTATGACCCACAGGTGTTGGCTTGGAACCAGTAGTTGCGGTTCCGGGCGAAGCTTGAATAATCTGGACAGCCGCAAAAGCAACACCTATTAAACTAACTACAATTAAAGTAAATAAATATTCTTTTTTAACTTTTCCCATTTTCATTTTTTAAGTATTTTTTGATTAATTTGATATATCGACCTTTGTGTTTTATTTAAGGCAATATTTGAACGAGATTCACATTATTAATCTCGTTCTTTCCACTAATATCTTCTTGAGATATAACTAAAACCTCATCTCCTTCTTTAAAATCAGAAAGGATAATTTCTTTCTTTTCCGGAACAAACTCAGTGCCGGCCGGAGGAGAATTGTCTGGAGAAAAAGGCGCTTCTAATTTAATCAGTTTGGTTGTTTCTGAAACAATAACCTTAAATTCTCCATTCGCTGTCTTTATTGTCAAAAAACCATTTTCAATGTCAATGCTGGAAACTTTTCCAGCCAAGCTTAATGTTTCTGTAATTACGCCTTCTCCCGTGGTAAAACTCTCTCCTTCAAATCCGGCTTTTTCCTTTTTAAAGAAAAAGAAACAGAAAACCATAACAGAAATTAAAACCAAAATAACCAGTATTATAATAATTTTATTTCTAGGCATATTTTTAAGAAAGAATTTGGATTAACTCAACGTCATCAAGTTCAGTTTTATCAACAAGATTTGTTGTTGTCTTAATAAATAGCTTGTCTCCTTCATGAAAATCAGAAATGTTTATTTTTTCTTCCGTTGGCGTAAAAACTCCTCCTTCTTTCGGTAAATCTTCAGGATCAGTGGGCAGCCCCAATTTTATCATTTTTGTTTCTTCTTTAATAATTACTTTAATTTCTTTTTCTTGGTTTTCCGGTTTTACTATTAGAAAACTATTTTCAATATCTATGCTTAAAACAGTGGCTGAAAGACTAATAGTTTCCCCAGACTCTTCTCCACTCTCTTCTAAAAAACCTTCTTCTGAGACAGGTTCTTCTTCAGGAGCAATTTTTCCTTTTTGTAAAAAGCTAAAAACAATAATTCCTCCGATAATTAATACGATAACTACGCCTAGAACAATTATTGTATTCTTTGACATTATATTATTTTAACAAAAATAAATTCAAATACCAGTCAAGCATCTTTTCCCCCCAGAACAAAGCAAGGAATGTTCCTGCCACCAAGAATGGGCCGAAAGGAACCTCTGATTTTAAGGTCTTTCTCTTCAAAACTATTAATCCCAATCCTATTATAGCACCGATAAAAAAAGCTAAAAACAAGGCAGTTAAGATATTCGGCCAGCCCAAAAACAGACCCATCAAGAAAGCCAACTTTATATCGCCAATCCCCATCCAGCGTCCCCGGGAAACTAAAACTATCAAAAGAAAAAAAGCAGCTGCCAAAAAAGCGGAAATAGAATATTGGATTAAAAGACCAGAATCACCAATTACGAATATAAAGTAAAAGATACTATATATGATGGCAAAAATAATAGCAGGATAAACTACTTTATCAGGAATGATAAAATGTTTGAGGTCGAAAACGAAAATAACAATCAGAAAGCAAGAAATGACAATTAAGAATAACAGATTAAGAATATTTTCAAAATTGAACAATTGAATTTTAAATACGAAATTAAAAATGAAAACAAACAAAAAACCGGTAAAAATCTCAACTAAAGGATACTGGAACGATATCGGCTTTCCGCAGTAACGGCATTTCCCTTTCAAGAACAAAAAACTAAAAACAGGAATTAAATCCTGCCAAGACAATGTATGTTTGCAATGAGGACAAAAAGACCTGCCTTTTGAAAAGTTTCCTCCGGTTTCAAGCCGATAAATCAAACAATTCAAAAAAGAACCGATTACTAAGCCTAAAACGAATATAAGCAAAGTAAAAAACAAGTTCATTAGCATATTATATATTACTAATTTAAGCTAATCAACCAAAAAAAAGAAAAATCCCGGCAAAATGCCGGGAATTTTCCTTTTAATTCAACGAAATATTCATTACCATCCGCAATCAAGAGTAGTCGGAGCAGTGCTTGTGCTAAGCGTTCCCCCACGAGATGCGGCAAAAATAAGTTTATCTGCGTCTACGCTTTCAAGAGTAGCATAAACACAATATTCTTGGTCATCGGAGACATTACTAACCCAACCGTAATCAACATTCTGCGGATCTTGAGGAATATTGGGAAGATACCTTCCAATCCCAATTGCTCTAAGAAGAGCCATTGTTGTTTCTGTAGCGTAAACCTGATCATCATCATAATACATTTCCATAGCCAGAGATATTTGCCTCATATCTGACTGCCTTTGGGCATTTCGGGCTTTTTCCCTAACCCCGCTCAAAGAAACTAAAACAATTGTAGCCAAAATACCGATAATGGCGATAACGACCAATAACTCAATAAGAGTGAAACCGCGATGCTTTCTGTTAAAATACTGAATCATACATTTGAATATTTTTAAAAAGAAAGTTAATCGACCTTTAAAATTGTTAATACGCAAATCAATTGACCAAACCTTTACCAATTTTACCACATTATCTTTGAGACGACAAAAAACGTCAAGTGGAAAACTATAGGGAAACCATTTTGTACATAGGGACCAGAATGGAAAGCATGAGTCCAGCTACCACCACGCCTAAAAACACGATCAATGCCGGTTCCAAAATGCTCAAAGTGTTTTCAATCGTCCTGTCTATTTCCTTTTGATAGAAATCAACAATACTCATCAAGGTGGTATCCAGGCTTCCCGTCCTTTCACCAACCAAGACCATCTGGACAAAAACAGGAGAGAAAAGCTCTGGCGATTTACTTAAAATCTCGGAAATCGCCTTTCCTTTTCTCACCTCGTCCCTGGTTTTTAGAATCACTTCCTTGTAAAGGGTATTGTCAATAATGTCTGCTACTATTTCTAATGCCTGGGCAATGGGCAAACCTCCGGAAATTAAAGTTGAAAGGTTTTCAGCAAAACGGTTGATAAAAATCATTTTGAACAAAGGGCTGAACAAAGGTAACTTGAGCAAAATATTATCAAAAAACCTTCTCCCTTTTTCAGTGCGGTAATATCTCAGGCCAAAAATCACTAAAAAAACAAATATCAGCAAGATCGCTAATCCGAACTGCCTGAAAAATTCAGCTATCGCTATGATAATCTGCGTTATCAAAGGCAGGGTTTCTCCACTAGCTTCCAAAACTTCAGAAAGATGGGGAATAACGAAAAACACCAACAAGGCTAAAATCAGGAAAACGACAAAAAGAACCAGAAGAGGATAAAGCATGGCGCCCTTTACCCTGCCTAATAAATGATATTCCCTTTCCAAATGCTCTGCTAAATAATCCAAGACTTCGGAAAGCTTTCCGGAAACCTCGCCTGATTTTATCATGGCAATATAAAAGGAAGAGAAAATGTTGGGATAATTAGACAAAGCGCCAGAAAAAGAGCTGCCGCCTTCCACATCATCCGATATCTTTAAAATCTTTTCTTTGAACTCAAAACTCTGTGACTGGGAAGAAAGAACTCTCAGGGATTCAACCAAAGGCACCCTGGATCTGAACATAATGGACAGCTGCCGGGAAAACAAAACTACGTCTTTTTGGGAAATTTTCTCAAAAAGCTTTATCCTAGTAGCATAAAAAGGCTGGACCGCTTCTTCCAGAAAAGTGACGTATAAACCGTATTTCTGCAAAAGGTTGATTGCCCCCTCTTTTGAGGAAGCTTCAACCTGGCCAGCTCTAATTTCGCCTGTTTTAGTGCGGACTTGATAGTTGAATTTCACCCCGTTAGAAGTCTGTCTTTATATGATTAAGACAATCAATTTAAACAGACCTTTATTTATTTGTTATACCCCATTATTGCAGAACAGAAAAAATTTAAATTTAAATTTTTTCTCTCCAAGACTTCTAACGGGGTTCATAAACTATCTTATAAGTATCTTGAGCTCAGAAGGGTTCAAAGAATAATTAAGTGCGTTTTCCAAGGAAATTTCTTTATTTTTTACCAAATTAGCCAAAGCTCTGTTTAAAGAAACCATTCCTTTTTCCGCAGAAGTTTCAATGACCAAGGGCAGCTCATGTATCTTGTTCTCTCTAATTAAATTAGCCACAGCCGGCGTAGCCAGCATTATTTCGCAGGCAGGAATCAAGCCTCCTTTTATTCTCGGCACCAAGCGCTGAGAGATTACACCGAGCAAGGAACCTGACAACTGGGCTCTGACCTGGCCCTGCTGTTCCGGAGGAAAAGAATCAACGATTCTGTGTATGCTCTGGCTGGCAGAATTGGTATGCAAAGTGGCAAAAACCAGATGCCCGGTTTCAGCAGCTGTAATAGCAATGGCAATTGTTTCAGGGTCCCTCATTTCCCCCACCATGATAACGTCAGGATCCTGGCGGAAAGTGGAACGAAGCGCCCTGGAAAAACTAAGGGTGTCCTGATAAACCTCTCTCTGGTCAATTATGCTTCTATCGTCTTGGAAAATATATTCAATCGGGTCTTCAATGGTAATGATATGGTCTTTTCTAGTCCTATTTATCTCGTCTATCAAGGCAGCTAAAGTCGTTGATTTGCCGTGGCTGGAAGGTCCGGTAATTAAAACAAAGCCTTGGGATGCTTTGGTGAATTCGTGCAAAAGAGGAGGAAGATTCAACTGTTCAATAGTTTTAACTTCTGCTGGCACCTGACGAAGGGCAATGGAAATTTCCTCTCTCTGGAAGAAAACGTTAACTCTGAACCTTGCTTTGTCTTCAAAATTATATGAAAAGTCAATTTCTTTCTCTCCTAAAAAGTTTTGATACTGTTCAGTATTCATTAAAGCTTTTGTCAGCTCCTGCATGTCGCTTGAAATCAAAACCGGCTCTTTCAAAAGAGGGACCAAAGTGCCTGACACTCTCAAGACAGGCTGGTGCCCGACCGAAAGATGCAAGTCGGAAGCTTGTTCTTTTATGGTTATCTCAAGGAATTCTTTTAATTTGACTATGTGGTTTCCGTCTACGACGTTGGGTGTTTTTTTCATATGATTTTTTTGATTTCTTCCACTACCTGACTAGGCGTGTAGTGGGCTTTAATTAAGTATTTGCTGACTCCCAAATTTATTCCTTTCTCAACCTCTTCTTTTTGGCCGAGATTTGAAAGAATGATTATTTTTAAATCTTTAAGAGTTGCCTCTGATTTTATGCTTCTGAGGATTTCCCAGCCGTCAACCTTGGGCAAAACAATATCCAAAAGAACCAAGTCAGGCTTTTTTGCTTTCACTTTTTCCAAAGCCTGCTCTCCGTCAGAAGCCACTTCGACTAAAAATCCTGATTCTTTCAGCTTTGTCGTATAAATATCTATTAAAAACGGGTCGTCTTCTATTAATAATATTTGTTTCATAAATCGAGTTTTAATTTATTAGTTCATGGAAAAGAAGATTTATCTTCTTTGACTATTTTTCTTCGGCCACCCTTAATACTTCCTCAATGGTTGTAATGCCCCGCAACGCTTTTAAAATGCCGTCTTGCTTCATTGTTACCATGCTCTGCTCGTCCGCTTCTTTTTTAATCATGTGTTCGGAAGGCTCTTTTAAAATTATATCAGAAAGCGAAGGCGTTGCCGATAAAATCTCAAATATTCCGATTCTGCCCGTAAACCCAGCACCGTTGCATTTTGGACAGCCTTTGCTTTTGAAAAGACTGAATGTTTTCTCAATCTTAAGGGAATTTTTGACTTTCAAAGGAAGCTCCTCAATTTCTTTTAGGATAATGTCTCTGATTTTGGGATTGGGCTTTATCTCTTCTTTGCAGTCGTCGCACAGCCTCCTGATTAATCTCTGGGCCATGGCTAATTGGAGTGTTGAAGGAATCAAATACGGCTCAATGCCCATATCAACCAATCTCGGGATAACGCCCAGAGCATTGGAAGTATGCAAAGTTGAAAGAACAATGTGGCCGGTTAGGGCAGCATGGATAACCAAGCTGGCTGTTTCCTTATCTCTGATTTCACCGACCATAATAATGTCAGGGTCCTGCCTTAATATCTGGCGGAGGCCGGAAGCAAAACTGTAGCCGATTTCCGGCCTTACCTGGGACTGGTTTATGCCTTCAATAAAATATTCCACCGGGTCTTCCAAGGTTACAATATTCACCCCTTCTTTATTCAATAACTGCAAAATGGCATAGAGCGTAGTTGTTTTACCGCAGCCTGTGGGACCGGTAGCCAGTATTAATCCGTAGGGCTTTGAAATACCCTCCTGCACCACCTCCAGATTCCTGCTTTCCAAACCCAATGCCTCAAAGCTTTTCAAGCCGGTTTCAGGATCCAATACCCTGATAGCTGCTTTTTCTCCCATGGTAGTGGGAAAAGTAGAAACACGGAAATCAATGGACTTTGTGTTTATTTTCGTGGAAAACCTGCCGTCCTGGGGAATCCTTGTTTCATCAATTTTCAAGTTAGAAAGTATTTTTATTCTGGCAATAACTGCCTGACTGATATTCAAAGGCAAGAATATAGAAGAGTACAGTATGCCCAATAGCCTGAATCTGATTCTCAGTTTGTCTTTGGCCGGCTCAATATGAATGTCAGAAGCATTGCCCTCTACCGCATGCCTCAAAATAACAGCAACGATTTTGGTGATCGGCGCTTCTTCTGTCATCCTCTGAAACTCAACCCGAGTCAATGGTTTTTTCTTTCCTTTTTCTTCCTTCAACTCAGTTTCCAGCTCTTCTAAAGCTATGCCAACTTCTTTTTTCAAGTTGCTGTATTGCTTTAAAAGATCTTTAAAAGTTTTGTCAGTAATTAAGAAAATGCGGTAATTGAAATTTCCCTGTCTAGCCAGAAACTTCAAAGCTTCCTGGGCTTTCAAATCTTCAGGGTAAACCATGCCCACTTCTAAATCTTTTTCTGTTTTCTGTATGGGAATCATCTGGTAGTATTTGGCTGTTTCCTCAGGAATTAATTCCAAAGTCTGTAAAGGAACTTTTTCAATCACCACCTCTTTCAAAGGTATTTTTAAAGATTCGCTTTTAATGCTAAAAAGCTCTATCTCCGGAATCAAACCTGATTCCAAAATCACCTCTTCTTCTCTTCTGTTTGAACTTTTGATTCCTTTTTCCAGGGAATCGCTCTTTTCTTTGTCCAGTATTCCTTTTTCAATTAATTTTTTAAGTAAAGACATATTGTGGTATTACCTAATTATGTCGCGGCACGTCCCGCTTACAGCGGGACTAACACCGCTCCTTAAAAACCCTCTGTTTTTAATATTTTCCTATACGGAGAAACCGAATGGTTTCCCCGACCCCCTTCCGATATCACAAATAATACTAATAGGGCAAGAAGGGATTTTCCCTGCCAATACTTACTCCCGGTATTTTTTCTCCTTCTTCGGTTTCCGAAGGAGCAATTTCTTTAAAGGGCTCTATTTCCGGAAAAGGAATGAGATTTTGCAAATCCTGGCCGATCAGCTTGTTAAAATCGATCTTTATCTCTTTTTTCGGAATAAGGGAGGACTCTTCAATAAGAAGAGACTCTTGCTTTTTGGAAACTCCCTGCCAAATAATAATCAGCGTAATAATAACTATAAAAACGAAAACAACGACTAAGCTCTTTTGGAAATTTTTCTGTTGTAGGAAAATAATAGCCATTTTAGTAAGAATGAATTTTTATCTTCAAAGCAACGCTGAACAAATCTTCCTTGGTCGGGGAAGTAAAAGAAATGTCTTCTACCTCAATAAGCCTAGCTGATTTTTCTAAAACAACAAGAAAGCTTTTTAAAGCGGTATAGGAGCCAGAAATCTTTAAACTCATTGATATTTCCTTGACGTTAGTCATGCCTCCGGCAGCAGTAACAGTAAAAGGGCTTACGTTTTCCAAAACTAGACCTGACTGGCTGCAGGCTAACTGAATGAAATTAAGCAGGGAAGGCATATCAATGGAATCTGGCAAAGCAGAATCGATTTTTGACGTTGCTTCGCTGTTTTCTGCCAGCTTGGCTTTTACCGTGTCAATTTCTGCAAAATACTGCTCTTGTTCTTCTATTTCCATCTTTTTGATGTTAATGCTGTTTTGCAATTCTTTCAGGCTTTGGTATTTAGGCCACAAAAGAGTCGGCCCCAAAATAAGGGAAAAAACAAAACAGCCGATAATAATAATTGGAATAAAATCTATAAGATTGAACCTGCTCATCTTAAAATACCGGGTTTAATAGATATTGATAATTCAAAATCAACGTTTCTTTCCTTACTTATGGAAACTTTCTGCAAATCCACTTTCGAAACCCAATCGCTTTGTTTAAGAATTAAAATCTGCTGGCCGAGAATTTCAAAAGTCGGCGTTTTCCCGGATAGAATCATCTTGTCCCCTGTGGTATTCAGGTTAAATTTCAAAAACCAAGTTTGGGGATGCGAAGACTGCTGAATCAAATCAAAAATCTTGGAACTTCTTGTGTGTTGGTCAAGCAGCTGGAAAAAATATCCAATCTTGTTGTTGTATTTTAAAACCTCTCTTTCTGCCGCACTCCTTTCCAATGACCTTAACTCATTCAAAGACATAGTTAATCCCTGGAGAACATCGCCAGCTCTTTTCACGGAACTGCTCAAAATGAAATAGCTCAAAATAGATAAAAGCAGAATAATCAAAAAAGCGAAAAGCAGGTTATTCAGCCAACCTGGTAATCTTGCGGTTTCTTTTGGTATTATTCCAACCATATATTAGTATTCCAAACCTCTTAAAGCTGTTCCGACAGCTATGGAATAGCCGGGTCCCATTTCTTTTAACTTTTCTTCCAAAATGGGAGGGTAAAAAATATTCGTAAAAGGATTGGCAATTTCCACTTCCTTGTTTAAGGTTTCTTCAAAATACTCTTTTAACCCTGGAAGCAGAGCCGTACCGCCGGCAATTATCACCTTTTGGATTTCTTTTTTCTCCTGCTGATAAAAAGTATTGCATATTCCCTGGACCTCTCTCAGAATAACATCGATCAAGGGAAGAAGTATTGATCTAATATTTTGAACGTTTTGCCCTTCTTCAACAGTTAAGGGCCTTATGCCGTATTGCCTCTTTATTTTCTCAGCTTTAGCAAAACCAATACTCAAAGATTGGGCAACCATTGAAGTAAAATCATCTCCTGACGTATCAAAGCTGTGAGAACTTTTTAAGGCTCTTTTATCGACAATAGTACAGGTAGTGCTTTGCGCCCCGATATCTATTAAAGCAATTGGTCTTTTTTCTTCTTCTCCTACTAAAGCTCTCATCAAGCTGAAAGCTTCCGCTTCCAAGGAAAACAATTCCATTTGGGAAAGCTTGGCAATCTCCTGGTACTGGCTTATTATTTCGTTGGGAGCAGCTACCAAAAGAATTTTGAATCCTTTTTTCCCGTTAGCTAATGGCTTATCACCAATTATCTGCCAGTCAAGGGTTACCTCTGATAAAGGAAGGGGAATATATTGCTTAGCTTCGTATTTAATGGCCTGGGGCAGTTCTTCCCTGGTCATTGACGGCAAATTGAAATTAGTGAAAAAAGTAGAAAAATCGGGAATGGAAAAAACCACTTTCTGAGTTTTAATGCCAGCTTCCTCTTTGACCGCCTTTATCGCTTTAGCAACGTCTTTATTGGAAAGAGATAAGGTATTTTTATCAAATGTTCTGAATGGCTTGTCGTAAAAAACAGAAGCGGAAATCTGACCGTAATTCTCCAATTTTCTCTGGTGGCCGAACCTATACATTTCCACCATCTTAACGTAAGAAGTGCCAATATCTATTCCTAAGAATTTTCTGGGCAGCAATGCCTGAATGAAATTCCACATAATGTTTTTTTATTATACTATGAATATTGTCTAAAAAGAATAGTAATCCATGTGGATAAAAACCAAAAACCTTGCCAAGGAACTCAAGGAACCCTTCTCTTCTTTAATAATATCTCACTTTCAATTAATGGACAACCAGCCTGATTTCAAGGATTTTTCATTGATTCCCGTACCTTTGCATATTAAAAGGTTGAAATGGCGTGGCTTCAACCAGGCAGAAGAATTGAGCAAGGAACTGAGTGAATTCTTTAAAATTCCCTTGATTACAAACTGCCTGATAAAAAAAACTGACAAAAAAGAATTTTTAATAAAAGACAATGAGTTCGTTAGAGACAAAAACATTCTGCTGGTTGACGACTTTTTCTCAACTGGTTCAACTATGGAAGAATGCGCAAAAACTTTGAAAGAAGCTCAAGCCAGAAAAGTCATCGGACTGGTTATCGCCAGAGAATAAAAAATCCGCAAAAAGCATGATTTTTTAATTCGTTCTACCAAAAACAATTTAAAGAATATTAATCCAAAATAATTCAGTCTGTAAAAAGTGGAATGAAACAATAGTCAAAAGGGCAAAAACATAAATCAAGATCCATTGGAAATGGAGCAAACGTTGCTGATACGTAGCGATAATGCTTTTACGGTTCTGCTGTAACGCTTGAATAGCGCCCCAGATGCCGTCGAACAGATTATTGTTTTTTACCTGATCTGCCTCCTTATCGGTAACGCTTCCCATGGCTTTGGTTAGTCGCGTAATAGTGGTTGAAGGATGAAACTCATTATATGCCCAATCGTTATGTTTAAGAATTCTTGTATAGTGTTCTCTGATAATTTCCCGCATTTCTGAATGTATTCTTGGATAAACCATAAAAACTCTATAGAGAGTCGAATAAAGTCCGTCTCGTTCCGCAATAATATCAACGATTTTATTGTAACGATCATTCTGCCTGGCAATGAAAAAGCCGGAGAACAAAGCGAAAAAGAAAACGCTCGCTACCGCTAATTGCGAGGCGAGATCAATCGAAATGTTTAATTTTGCTACAAAAACAAAAACTGAGAATAAAATTACAAAAATAACAGATAGAAAAATATATGATTTATTCATGCGTTTGTTTAATCAGTATATTAAAAAAACAAATAGCTGTCAAAATAAAAAATATATTTGCTAATTATTCTTATAATTAGCGGGACATTCGGGTTAAGTACCCGGGGAGACGCTCCTTATAGAGGCATTGTAGGACTTTTTTAAGGATTTTACCAGCGCGGAATTGAGGCATGCGGGTCACTACTCACTCGCTACTAATTGGGTTGCGCTGGGAAACCTTTTAGCTTAAATAATTTCTTAAAATTTTCTTTAAACTTCTTAATCCCCATCCGGATTTCAAATATAATTCTCTGTTCTTTGCGTCCTTTTGACTCAGGAACGCTTCATAAAATATAAGTTTATATGGACGAAATGGTTTTGTCGCAACGCTTTTCCCATCATTATGTTCCTTGAATCTCTTTTTTAAATCAGTCGTATAACCGATATACAAAGATTTATTTTTTAGACTTTGAAGAATATAAACATAATACATATTGAAGGCGAAACGTAATAAATTTGCAAAGCAAATTTAAACGTTTCAGCAACGTAAAAATTTCTCTGAAATTTTGTACGTTGCGGAGGGGGTGGGATTCGAACCCACGAGTCCTTGCGGACGTCGGTTTTCAAAACCGATGGAATAAGCCGCTATCCGACCCCTCCTGAAAAGAAGGCAATATACTAAGGTTAAGTACTCCTAGATTACAGTGTGTTGAAAGATTTTTCAAGTGTCTGCTGAGTCACTATTTTAGGCACGTGAATCAGGATAAACTACAATGATTTGACGGATTATCATTTCTTCCCATGAATTTATAATTTCTCCTGAAAAATCAAACCATACCTTTAAGAAATCATCCTTCTTGATAGTTCTTAGTGCTCCAATTTCATGGTCTTATAAATATATGTATTTATCATCCAGCCCAACCACGACAGAATAATGTCCGTCAGCAACAATGGAATCTGCATGGTCAGAACGGCCCTTTGTAAACCAATCAACAATTACAGGGACTTTTTTATCAAGCCAACTAAGGATATTTTCAAACGTTGAGAAATTTTTAATTTCTACTTTAAAACCAAATGTTTCAGCGGCTCTTCTAATGTCTTTATCGGACGTTCCTAAATCTTTGTCTGTTTTACAAAGCTCAGCAATATCTTTTTCGGTCTTCTGTATGCCAAAATAATCTAAGACCATTTTTAAACAAGCTGGACCACACATACCAGCATTAAGAGTTTCTTGAAAAGGTTTTACGTTTAACAGATTCATAATGGTGATTTTATTAGCTGGGGCTATGGGACGATGCCTGCACTGAGCAAGCGAAGCGAGTCGTAGTGCCTGCCCTGAGTCGCATCGAAGGGTTAGAACCTGTTTAACCTAGTTATTATTTTTAATAATGAAGGGCTCCTTCCCTTCTCAATCTCTATTGCCGGATATTTATATTTCTTTGACTCTCCCTTGAGCCAGAGGTTAAATTGTATTACCCATTCTAACTCTTTTGGCTTAAGCCGATCGGGATACTTGCCGGCATCATCCCATAATCCAAATTTAAATATTCTATTCTCCAACTCTTTCTTGTTATCGTTTAACACAAAAATTGCCTTGATTGATTTATTTCTAGAAAAATCTTTTGAAACTAAATTGGGAAGAATAGCAACTCCCTCGATTATATAAGATTCCCAATTATAATCGCTTTTAATAAAACTTTTTACCCCTTTCCAAACATCAACGCTTTCTTTGTTTTGATCTTTTACAATTTGTTCTGGCGTATGACTCGGCAAATAGATTTCCGGTTTTCTCTCCAAAAAATGAAAAAGATTTGGATATTTTTTCTTGTCTGCTACTTCCCTCATGAATTCTCTAATTGTATCTGTAGAAATCCAGGGAATACCTAATTTTTTTGAAAGCTCTTTGGCTAAAAAAGTTTTACCTGTTCTAGGTGCTCCCCCTATTAAAATAATTTTCTTTTTCATATTTTTATTTTAACAAAAAACCGCCCCAATTACGAGACGACTCCTTGACGATTTATTAACTGATTTCAATAGATATCACTTGATGATAAAGCTGGGGTTATGGGACGATGCCTGCCCTGAGTCACATCGAAGGACTAGAACCTGTTTATTCGCAACCCCGGTCTAGAGCTGGGTCTTTAAGAGGAAATTCGGGGTCTTTTAGGCGTGTCTCATAACGCGTCTCGGTCAGGGGCATCCCGCTATATTCTTTAACAATTTCAAGTTTTTAGCGAGCGAAGCTCGCTAAATTTTGGCGGCAAATCCCTAATTTAATTCGTTCAAAAAAGAATACGACCCACCACAATGTTTAGTTGTTAACTCGCAAACTTCTTTAGCGGCGCTTCGGACATATTCCACATCTGTATTTGCGTTTCCTTCAATAATCATAAAGACATCGTTGCTTTCGGACGTAACTTTTGTCGGCTCAACCTGCAAAACTTCCAACCTACAAATCACATTATTACCATCATCAATATAACTATATTCGCCGGGGAATATAGCAACCGGCTCTGTTTTACCGAGGGGAACAAAAATTTCATCGCCTTTTGTGAGCCGTAAAGTTATATTACCCTGCACTTTATCAATATCATGTGCTCCCAATGCCAAGCCCGTCTTTACGGAAACGAGATTGTAAATATCAACGAGAGTGTTGATGTGAGGAAAACGACCACGTTCGAGGAATAACCAGCGTAAGCCTTCTGGGGATGCAACATACTCTCGATTACTTCTACCAACTTTTGTATGTAAATCTCGGAAGCCGGCAAGAACGGGGTCATCTTTATATTTCTTACCCTCCCATTCTTGCTTAACTTTCTCTAACTCTGAATTTTTATAGTTTTCGAATTCAGCGTTTAAGTCACTGTTCTGAACACCTACGATTCGGGCAGTAAGAATTTTTATTCCCAAATCCAAAACTTCTTTTGTAACTCTAAATGATAAATCTCGCATAAAATTATTTTATCAATTCTTTTTTTAGCTATATCCCAACTGACTGGGGCTATGGGACGATGTTGGAACCTTTTTAAGATAAAAAGGCTATTCGGACTGCACAAGGTTAAATTCGTTGCCATCCGGGTCAGTAAAAACTGCCTTATATTGACCCCAGGATCTTTTTGAAATTTCTTCAACCAATTTTACGTTTTTTGATTTTAATTTATCTACAGTTTTTTTAATATCTTTAGTCTTAAAGATTATTGGATTTCGTCCCCCAATTTTTACCGTGTCCCAGCCTTCACCCCAATTAGGGCAAGGAGTTTCAATATAAAATTTAACATCACCTAATTTCATAAGTAAACACTTGATATCTGGATATTCTTCTATTAACTCCATACCAAGAATTTCAGAATACCATTTTTTTGATTTTTCTATGTCTGAAACGAAAATTTGGATTGAATCAAGTTCTAATTCCATATTTCAATTCTACCAAAAAACTGTCTTTTTGGCGATAAATAAAAACTGCCCAGCGATGGGCGGTTTTTGACGCGGCTCGGTCACACGAACCAAGCACTAGAGAGCTGGCATCCTCGGTCCAGAACCGAGGTTTTAAGGGTGATTTCGGGGCTTTTGGGGCTATCTTACCGACCCGTCTCGGTTGAGCCATAATAATTTTATTTAGGACGGTTTAACAAATTCTCGTGTATACGAACCATCATTTCTTCCCACTTAATGTTATTAATCAATGAGTTTCTGAAGGAATCAATATGCCAACCTCTGTTAAAAATCGAGGCTAATTCTTTTCGTCCAGTCTTGGGCCCGTAACGACAAATCGAAAGTAGTTTTTCAAAATCAGTACCACTCCTATACGTAATAGTTTTCGTGTATAGATCATCTCCTTACCCCACAATAGTTTGCATAATTGGTCTAACTTTTCTAAATTTATAAGCGTGGTTTTTGTAAAGTTTTTTATCGGGTGTGGTCTTTCGCACCCAACTGATTAATTCTTCTTTACCTATTTGTATATGTTCTTGGGCAATGAGTAACAATAGGATATGCACGCCATTTTGAACAGGACATGGGAATTTGTCAGCAGCTTTAAGATAATAACAAGCATTCGCTATATGATCTTTAATTGAAATAGGGACAGTGTTCATATGACTAATATTGAGTGCTGGCCACATGGGACTATGTTGGAACCTTTTTAAATTAAAAACCCAGCCATAAAGCTGATCCTTATTTTTTATAAATTTTCATATCACATTTTTCTTCTGGATTTTCAAAAACAGAACAATCATAATTTCCGTAATTTCCATTTTTACATTTTATCAATTCTTCTTTTTCAACTTCTACACATTTATTATATCTATAATGATTTATTATTAAGGGAACGAATAAAAATATAATAATTATAATTAGCCAATATTTATATTTCTTAATTTTTTCTTTCATTAATTTATTTAATTAATTTTAATTTCTTATCTCTTCTCTACCCCTTAATTTGTCTTTCTCGCGCCAATGCTTCTTTTTGTGTTGGATATTCTTCTTTGTAAATAATCTTCGCTGCATTATGGCTACTAGTATAATGTCCTCCTTTTTTATTCTTATGTTTTAAAAACCTTCTTTCTATATTATTAGTAACGCCAGTATAAATACTATTATCGTCACAAAGAAGAAGGTAGAGATAATACATATTGAAAGCGAAACGTTTAAATTTGCAAAGCAAATTTAAACGTTTCAGCAACGTAAAAATTTCTCTGAAATTTTGTACGTTGCGGAGGAGGTGGGACTCGAACCCACGGACGGCGTTTTAAACCGTCAGAGATTAGCAATCTCCTGCAATAGCCACTATGCGACTCCTCCAACTGTCTTCTATTCTACATTCAAAAACAATAAAAGTCAATTTGAATTTAAGCTAAAATTATGATAATTTTGAGATACGCCCCCATAGTTTAATGGATAAAATGCAAGGTCGCGAACCTTGTGACTGTAGGTTCGAATCCTACTGGGGGCACATGCAATTATCTACTCCCATTGAAGAAATTCCTCGGGTCGGACCGCAAATCCAAAAGAAACTAAGGAGGCTCGGCATTAAAACCGTAAAAGACCTTATTTTTCATTTTCCTCACCGCTATGAGGATTTTTCAAATATTATCCCTATTTCTGAAATACAACAAAACCAAACAGTTTCTACAAAAGGGAAAATTCTGGACATTAAAAACATCAGGACTTTCAGAAAAAGAATGACTTTAACCCAGGCCTTAATCGGCGATGAAACAGGACAGATTCAGGTTATGTGGTTTAACCAGCCCTATTTGATAAACACTTTCAAAAAGGGTGATTTTTTATTTCTCTCTGGAAAAACAAATAAAAAAGGAAGTAAGACATATTTGTCGTCTCCAGCTTACGAAAGAATATCAGATATCAACCTTAACCATTCTGATTTAACCCACACAGGCAGACTGGTGCCTGTTTATCCCGGGACCGAAGGATTGTCTTCGAGATGGCTGAGATTCCTGATCAAGCCTATTTTAATGAGAATGAGGAATGAGATTAAAGACGCTCTGCCAAAAGAATTAAAAACAAAATACAAACTGCTTGATTTTAAAACAGCTATCTGGCAAATTCATTTCCCGGATTCGTTAAAAGAAGCAGAAACAGCTAAAAAGAGATTTGTTTTTGAAGAATTGATTATCCTTTCTCTTTTCATTCTGAATGAAAGATTGAAAATGAGACAGGAAAAAGCTTTTGCCATACCAATAGACCTTAAACTGGTCCAAGAATTCGCAAAAAACTTGCCTTTCCAATTGACTGACGACCAGAGAAAGGCCAGCTGGCAGATTTTAAAAGACCTGGAAAAGCCAAGGCCGATGAACCGTCTTTTGGAAGGAGATGTCGGCTCTGGCAAAACAGTAGTCTCAGCTATGGCTGCCCTTAATACAGCCAAAGCTGGCTTCCAGACAGTTTTTATGGCGCCGACAGAAATCCTGGTAAAACAGCACTATCATACTTTCAATATTGCTCTTAAAAAATACCGATTGAAAATAGGACTGATAACCGGAAAGGAAAATAGATTACAAAATAAAAAAGTAAAGAGAAAAGACATTCTTGAAAAAGCAAGCAAAGGGAAAATTGACATTTTAATAGGCACTCACGCTTTAATCCAAAAAGAAGTGAAATTCGGAAAATTAGCTTTGGTCATTATTGACGAGCAGCACCGATTCGGTATAGACCAAAGAGCAAAGCTTTGCCAAAATCAGCAAACTAAAACAATTCCCCATTTATTATCAATGACCGCTACTCCCATTCCGAGAACTCTCACTTTAACCATTTACGGAGACCTGGATCTTTCTTTGATCAAAGAACTGCCGAAAGGAAGAAAGAAAATTATCACCGAAATAGTTCCGCCTTTAGCCAGAAAAAAAGCTTACGATTTCATCAGAGAACAGATTAAAAAAGGAAGGCAGGTGTTCGTCATCTGTCCGAGGATAGAGCCGACAAAAAGCGAAAATGGAAAAGCGACAAACTGGGACGAAGTCAAAGCGGTCAAAGAAGAATATGAAAAGCTAAAAAAAGAAATCTTTCCTGAATTCAAAATAGCTATGCTCCACGGCAAGATGAAGAACGAAGAAAAAGAAAGAATAATGAAAAAGTTTAAAAACGGCAAAACAGACATTCTTGTTTCTACCTCTGTCATTGAGGTTGGTATTGATATCCCCAATGCAAGCGTCATGGCTATTGAAGGCGCTGATAAGTTTGGTTTGGCCCAGCTCCATCAATTCAGAGGAAGGGTTGGCAGAGGCAAAGAACAATCCTTCTGCCTTTTTTTAACCGACTTCCAATCTCAAACCGTAAACAGAAGATTAAAAGCATTAATAAAATGCGAAAACGGGTTTGATTTGGCAGAAAAGGACTTGGTTATCAGAGGGCCTGGAGACTTGTCTGGACAAAGGCAGTGGGGAGTGCCTGATATGACCATGGCTGCTTTAAAAAACATTGAAATGGTTGAGGAAGCGAGGAACGAAGCAAAGGCAATTCTGCAAAATGATCCTGAAATGAAAAAAAATCCGCTCTTGCGGACAAAACTCGAGGAATTCCAAAGAAGAATTCATTTGGAATAAACCCCGTACCACTTTGCAATAATCTTATACCCAAAAACCAAAATTATGGCTGATGAGTTTTGAATTATGACAAAGTGGTGCGGGGTAAATCATTTTCTTATTTTTTCCGTTACCCAGAAACCCAGATATTTCCTGAAAGCTAATCTTGTTTGCGATTCCAAAGCAGGAAAAGCGCCAAAAACTATCAGGGTAACGGGCATTAAAAGCCACTGGAAAAACATTGAAACATTTTTCCATCTGCTCAATCCTTTCGGCCTGGGCGGCAGCAAAAGCAAGCTGGTAATGGCTGAAATAACTATACCAACCATGGCAGCTGTCATAATAAAACTGGTTAATTTGGGCAAGTTGTATGACAAAAGACTGGTTTTAAAGTGCTCTCCGCCGATCATCAAAGGCAGCCAGCCCAAAAGAAAAATAATCAGAGTAGCTACTGCCCAAGACCAGAATCCGTCCAGGATAACGAAAGCATGGCGGATTTTTTCTTTTGATGGGATTTTTTTGTTTTTCAGAAAGTTAAAAAAGATATATGGGATGTTTTCGCAGCCCCAGGCCCATCTCCTCTGCTGCTTGTACTGGTTTACAGCTGTCTTTTTTAAATTTTCTGCCAAAACAGCGTCCATAGAAACAGGATAATATAAAGGAACGACTTTGTAGTCTCCATTGTAAAAAAGATAGGCCTTCCAAAAAATGCGCGAATCATCGGAAGTCATATTATATGGATAGCCGACTTCCTCTAAAACCCTGAATGGTATTGAATGGGAAGAATAAGTTACCAGCTGCTCCGGCCTTTGCTGCTGCATCATCTGCCAGAAAGTTCCGGAGGTGGCAATGACCCTGGAAAAAGCAGGCGCCTGCCAGATATTGTTGTTGTAAACGGGAATCGGCTGGAAACTGCTTCTTAAAGGATTATCCGTTGTCAAATAATGCCAGGTTAAAACTGCGAAATACTGAGGATAGGGCCTTGTGTCTACGTCAAAATTGGAAACAATAATATTGTCTTGAGAAAAAGATGCTTTATCAATGATTGATTCTTTTACCTTTTTAATGGCCCAAGCAACATTGGAACCTTTGCCCGCGATCTCGCCTTTTATGTCTTTGGGATGAAAAGTTACTAAAAACTTGAAAAACTTTTCGCCAAACTCTTTTTCAATCTGTTCGGCTGTTTTTCTAGCTGTTTCTCCTCCTCTTTCTTCAACCGCCAAAACAACAATCATTTTGTCTTTTGGATAATTTGAATCAAGCAAAGCCTCAAAAGAAGGCTTAATAACCCCATAACTCTCTTTATATGTCGGCAAGATAATAAGATGGTAAATATCCTGCCATTTATCAATCTTTTCCACTTTTTCCAACCAGTTAATTGAAAGATTTTTTCTCATCAGCTTATAGCTGGCTGACTGGTGAAAAGCAAGATATAAAACCCTTAACAGCCAGAAGCAGTCAAAAACAATGATAAAAACAGCTACCACAGCCGGGTTCAGCCAGGAAAAAACAAAAGCTAAAAAAAGAGTCCCCCAAGAAAGCAAGGCGGGCAAAAATTCAAAACATCTATAAATTAATCTCTCTTTAGGATTTTCCAAATCTAAGGACGATGAGAGATTCAAATAGTTATTTTTCATGCGGCCCCAACCGGATTTGAACCGGTGTTTTCTGGATGAAAACCAGATGTCCTAGACCAGGCTAGACGATGGGGCCATAATTTCCCTTCTATCTTAGATTAATTTATGATATTTGTAAAGATATATATGCTGATATTAGCCATAGAAACATCCTGCGACGACACTTGCGCAGCTGTTATTAAAATCAAAAAAAACAGAAAGTTTGAAATCCTCTCCAACGTGATTTCTTCCCAGGTAAAACTCCACTCAAAATACGGAGGGGTTTTCCCTTCTCTGGCGAAAAGGGAACACCAAAAAAACCTGCCCATCGTCGTTAGAAAAGCTTTGAAAGAAGCTAAAAATCCGAAAATCAATCTGATTGCTGTTACCTCCGGCCCGGGCCTTGAACCATGCTTATGGACAGGCATAAACTTTAGCAAAGAATTGGCTAGAAAAATGAAATTGCCGATAGTCCCGGTAAATCATATTGAAGCGCACATCTTAGCTAACGTTATTGATAAAAAACCAGTTTTCCCAGCTGTCTGTTTGATTGTTTCCGGAGGCCACACCCAGATTATCTTAATGGAGAAAATCGGAGAATATAAAATACTAGGAGAGACCAGGGATGATGCAGCTGGCGAATGCTTTGACAAAACAGCCAGAATTCTGGGGTTAGGGTATCCCGGAGGCCCGATTGTAGCAAAAAAAGCAGCTGAATTAAAAAGCAAAAAATTGAAAATTAATTTACCCCGACCGATGATCCATCAAAAAAACTATGACTTCAGCTTTTCCGGGTTGAAAACCGCTGTTTTATACGAATTTAAAAAACGCCCTCTAAAAATTAGAAAATCCAAACAATACGTTCAAGAAATGTGCGCTGAAATCCAGCAGGCAATCATTGACGTTTTAATCCGCAAAACGATAATTGCAGCAAGGGACTACAGGGTAAAATCAATCATTTTAAGCGGAGGGGTAGCAGCTAACGAAGAATTAAGAAAGCAGTTCCAATCAGCAACCAGCAACCAATGTTCTAAAATTACTCTTTCTCTGCCGCCAAAAAACTTATGCACCGACAATGCAGCAATGGTGGCTGTCGCCGGCTATTTGAACACCGAGCTTCCGAAGGAAGCGAAGGTAAGAAAGAAAATGAAATTTTCTTTCGACTGGCAAAAGGGGCGAAGAGGACTTCGCCCTCTTCTTCCACCTCGCTTCCACAAATGG
The DNA here is from genome assembly GCA_016782605.1 of Candidatus Paceibacterota bacterium. Lineage (NCBI taxonomy): Bacteria > Bacillati > Minisyncoccota > Minisyncoccota bacterium. Next base: position 24,690 of record JADHYE010000003.1, read on the forward strand.
AAGCTCGGTAAAAAACACTGGAAAGAAATTAAAGCTAATGCTAACCTAAAAATAGGTGAAAAATTATGATTTCGGAACTTTCCAAAACTTACGAACCCGAAAAAGTAGAAAAGAAAATCTATCAACTCTGGTTAAAGACCGGTTTTTTTAATCCTGACAAGCTGCCAGGCAAAAGAAAAAAACCCTTTACCATAATTATGCCCCCGCCCAACGCCAACGGCTCTCTGCATATTGGCCACGCTGTTTTTGTCACTTTACAGGATATCATGATCAGATATAAAAGAATGCTGGGCGAAAAAACGCTCTGGCTGCCGGGCGCTGACCATGCTGGTTTTGAAACTCAAGTGGTTTTTGATAAAAAACTGGAAAAAGAAGGACGCTCAAGATTCCAAATCCCAAAAGAAAAACTGTATCAGGAAATCCTTAAATTTACTTTAAACAACAAGAAAATAATGGAAAAACAACTGATGGAGCTTGGCGCTTCCTGCGACTGGTCAAGGGAAAAATTCACTTTGGATAAAAATATCGTTAAGCTCGTTTACCAAGTTTTCAAAAAGCTGGAAAAAGACAATTTATTGTATAAAGGCAAAAGAATAGTTAATTGGTGCACAAAACACCAGACTTCTCTTTCTGATTTGGAAACTAAATACGAAGAAAGAAAGGACCCCCTTTATTTCATTAAATACGGACCATTGGAATTAGCGACAGTCAGACTGGAAACCAAATTCGGAGACACAGCAGTAGCTGTCAACCCAAAAGACAAAAGGTATTTGAAATACATTGGTAAAGAGCTTGAAATAGACACCCTTTTAGGGAAAAGAAAGATAAAAGTTATTGCTGATTTAGCTGTTGATCCTGAATTCGGCACAGGAGTGATAAAAGTCACTCCAGCCCACGACCCGGATGATTTTGAAATCTGGCAAAGACACAAAAAAGAAATACCTCCTCCGATTGAAGTGATAGACAAATTCGGCAAACTGAATGAAAATACCGGTCCATATAAAGGACTAAAAGTATTGGAAGCTAGAAAAATCATTGCCAAAGACATGGAAGAAAAAGGGCTTCTTGATCCTGCAAAAACTGACCACAGTTACCTACACAATGTGGCTACCTGCTACAAATGCGGTTCAACTATTGAGCCGGTTATTCTGGACAACCAATGGTTTGTTAAAATGACAGCCAAGCCGAAAATCGGAAAACTGTCTTTGAGAGATTCTGCTGTCAAAGCAGTAAAGCAAAAACAGATTAAATTCATTCCCCAGCGCTTTGAAAAGCTCTTTTTCCATTGGATGAAAAATCTCAGGGACTGGAACATTTCCCGGCAAATCGTTTGGGGCATTAAGATTCCGGAGAAAGATTCCAAAGATGTTTTTGACACTTGGTTTTCTTCTGCTCTTTGGCCTTTTGCCACTTTATCAACGAGCAAAGCAGGAGATCTAAAGAAGTTTTACCCGACAGACGTTATGGAAACGGGCTGGGATATTCTATTTTTTTGGGTAGCCAGAATGATTATGATGGGGCTGTATGTTTCTGGAAAAATACCTTTTAAATATGTCTATCTTCACGGATTGGTACGCGATAAAGACCGACAGAAAATGTCAAAATCAAAAGGCAATGTCATTGATCCATTGGGAGTAATAGATATTTACGGAGCTGACTCTTTGAGAATGGCCCTGGTCATTGGCAATTCACCTGGCAACGACCCAATTATCTATGAAGAAAAAATACGAGGATACCGGAACTTTACCAACAAGATTTGGAATGCTTCCCGCTTTGTTTTGATGAATCTGAATGGCTTTAATCCGAAAATAAAGCCAAAATTAAGCGCGAATGATAAGAAAACACTAAAAAATCTTAATAATTTTTCGAAACAAATCAATAAACTAATGGACTCTTTCAAATTCTATAAAGCATCTGAAAATCTCTATCATTATTTCTGGCATAATTTCTGTGATAAAATTATTGAAGAGCATAAATCCAGACTGCAGGGTTCCGATAAAGATAAAAAACAAGCCAGCCAGTATCTACTTTTAGAAATCCTGAATACTAATTTAAAAATGCTCCATCCTTTTTTACCTTTCATTACCGAAGAAATTTATCAAACTCTTCCTATTAAAAATAAGAAAAAATGTTTGATGGTTGAAGATTGGCCAAAATAATGTCTTACCCTCTTTACATATTTTTCGGAACCCTGCCCAGCTTCATTTGGCTTTTGTTTTATTTGAGAACAGACACCCATCCAGAATCCAACAAAATGATCTTAAAAATATTCGCTTTCGGCATGCTGATAGCCATACCAGCCATTCTTTTGGAAACTGGCCTTATAGATATTTTAGATAACTTATCCTTGCCAACAGTCTTATCGCTGCTCTTAAGAGTATTTATTGCTGTGGCTTTTATAGAAGAGATTTTGAAGTATTCTGTAGTCAAAGCAAAAGTATTGGATAGTCCTGAATTTGACGAGCCGATAGACGTGATTCTCTATATGATTATTGCTGCTTTGGGATTTGCCGCAGTAGAAAATATTCTAATCTTGTTTTCTCTGGGCCCGGTATTCTTTTTGGAAGACGTATTCCTTATCAGCGTTTTAAGATTCTGGGGCGCGACTTTCTTGCACGCTTTGTGTTCTGGGGTCTTGGGGTTTTTCATAGCCCTGTCCATTTTCGAAATAAAAAAAGGGATGGTATTTTTTGCTACCGGCCTGGGGATAGTTTTCCTCTTGCACGGATTATATAATTTTTCTATTATGAATACTGAAGGAATACTTTCCTGGTTGATACCGACCAGCATATTAGCCTTTTTGGCAGTTTTCCTTTTTTCAGGATTCAGAAAATTGAAAAAATTAAAAAGCGTCTGTAAAATAGGTTAAATAACTAATCACTAAACTATGGCATCATTTTTCGACAAACTAAAAAAAGGCATGGGCATTGATGAACCGATTTCAGAGCCCGAAGAAGAAAAAGAAGAAGAAAAAGAGGAAGAAGAAGTTAAGAAAAAACCAGCTAAAAAACCGAGGAAAGCTAAGAAACCGAAAAAAGAAGCAAAAACTCCGGAGATAAAAATAGAGGAAATAGAAATTCAGGAGGAAGAAAAAGAAGAACCGGAAGAGAAAGAGGAGTTAGAAGAGAAAAAGAAAGAAGAACCAGAAAAACCAAAAGAAGAAAAAAGGAAGAAATGGCCTTCCTTCGGCGGAATGGAAGAAGGAGAATTGGCAATTGACGTTTACCAAACGGATAAAGACCTGATTATCCAATCAGCCATAGCCGGAGTTGACCTTGAGGATTTGGACATCTCAATAGAAAGGGACATTATCACCATCAGGGGAGGAAGAGAAAAACCATTTGAAGAAAACGGAGATTATTTCATACAAGAATGCTTCTGGGGGCCTTTTTCAAAAGAAATCATCCTGCCAGCTGAAGCTGACCCTGGCAGAGCAGCAGCTGAAATGAAAAACGGCGTCTTAACCATCAGGATTCCCAAGATTATAAGGGAAACCAAGAAAAAGATAGTCATTAAAAAACACTAAAGATTCTTGATTTGATAACAAAGCCCGGCCTAAAAAGGTCGGGTTTTTGGTGCCCAGGGAGAGATTCGAACTCTCAAGAGTTTCCTCACTGGATCCTAAATCCAGCGCGTCTGCCAGTTTCGCCACCTGGGCGCATTATGCATTTTATTCTTTTTCGAAAACAAAATCAATCCCGCGCCATATTATGGTGCGGGATTAATGTAATATCAAATAATTTAAATATTCTTAAGCTCCCAAAAGATTCCTTACCAATGCAATCGCTCCCCTGGCCAACAAAGCAACAGCCACTCCAGCCAAACAGTACATTAACATTGTTCTGGCTTTCTCTAGTTTGATCGTATCTCCGCTAGCCGTAATGAAATTCATACCAGCAACAACTAAAAAGATGAAAGCGATCACTAGTAAAATGGTGAAAATCAAGTCGCCGATTCTGTTTAAAATAACGACTAGCTCGTCAACGCTGCCACCAATGACCGGTGCCGTTTCTTGAGCAAAAACAAAGAAAGGTAAAACCAACAAACTGATTGAAAGAAATGATATTAAGTATTTTTTCATTTTTTTTCTCTAAAATTGGCTTTCGACCTTTTTAAGTTTCCAAAAGCGATTATTCTACTACTCCTAATACTGACTTTAGCACTTCCACTAATCCTTTGGCAAGCAGAATAATGGCAAAACCAATGGCTGTGTATAAAAATAAATTCCTTGCCTTTTCAACTTTATAAACGTCTCCACCAGAAAAAACCATCAAAAAACCGCCAATAATAATAAGAATGGCAGCTATGGGTATGCTTACTGTAAAAAGGAAATTAATTATGGCGTCTATCAAATCTTTAATGTCTCCATATCTTAAAGGATTACTTAATTCAATAGCATCTTGAGCCAAAACAACATCTTTAGCAAAAAAAACTAAAAGCAGCATGAAGATTATAAATATGAAGTATTTCTTTTTCATGGTTTTATTTTACCAGAATTAAACCGAAATGATAAGGACCAGCGGCAAATTCCTTTTCTGCCTTTAAACCTAAGCTACTAGCGATTTCTTTCACTTTGGCAGGAGAAATTATCTTATCTTTTGGCACTAAAGCAGTATCTTTGGCCCAGTCAACCACCAGTATCCTGCCGCCTTTTTTTAAAACTCTTTTTCCTTCTTCCAATACCTTTTTTTTGTCTTCGCACTGGAAAAGAAGATTGGTCATTAAAACCAAATCACATCCGTAATCCCAAACTTTGCTCCCAGTCTCAATGTCTGCCAGAATGGTTTTAATATTGGATATCTTTGCCAGCTTTGCTTTAGCTTCCAAGGAAGAAAGCGGTTCTTCTAAAATATCTACTGCAAAAACCTTTCCATACTCCAATTTCCTAGCTAAAGGAATAGCCCAGCCGCCGGAGCCCGAACCGAAATCAGCAGCCACCATATCTTCTTCCAGTTTTAATTTTTGCAGGATTTTTTCAGGATCTAAAAACTCTTTCATAATTATGTGCAGGTTACTGAGGCAACTTTGTCACCTTGTTCCAGCCTTATTAATCTTACTCCCTGGGCTGAACGGGAGAGCTTTGGAATTTGGGAAATATTAGTCCTGATAACCTGTCCTTTTTGCGAAATGACGATCAAATCCTCTTCTTCCGGACCGATAACTCTGGAAGCGATAATATTGCCTGTTTTCGGATTTACGTTTCCGGTTTTGATTCCAGACCCGCCCCTGCCCTGAGTTTTGTATTCTTTAACGTCGGTTCTTTTGCCAAATCCGTTTTCCGAAATAATCAGCAAATAGTTCTGCGTTTTTTCTTTCTGCTCCTGGGAAGCGATTACGTCTACAGCCACTACTTCGTCTCCCTTTCTAAGCCTTATCCCTTTGATGCCGGAGGCAGTCCTGCCCATTGCTCTGATCTCCTTTTCTTGGAAACAAATGGACTGGCCTTTTTTGGTAACGAGCAGTATCTTGTCCTGGCCGGTGGTCTTCTGGACGTTCTTGAGCTCGTCTCCCTTTTTCAAAGAAATGGCGATCAATCCTGACTTCCTGATATTTTCAAAGTCCTCCAAAGGAGTTTTCTTGATTATACCATTCTTGGTAGCCATTATTAAATATTTTATGCCCTGTTCCTGGTCCAATTTACTGATCGTTCTAAGGCATAATATCTTGTCCTGGGGAGTGATTTCAAGAAAATTCAAAAGGCCCCTGCCCCTGGCCACTCTCTGGCCTTCCGGTATTTCGTAAACCTGGGTGCAGAAAACTTTCCCAGAATCAGTGAAAAAGAGCAGAGAATCGTGGGTTTGGGCTGCCAAGAAATGTTCTACTACGTCGTCCTGAAGAGTTTTCATGCCCATAATTCCCTTGCCGCCCCTTTTCTGGATTTTGTAGGTTCTCGGATTGATTCTTTTAATGTATCCTCCCTGGGTCAGGGTGATTATCGTTTCTTCCTGAGGAATTAAATCTTCCTCGGCAATTTCTCCTATTTTCTGGCTGTGCACCTTTGTCCTTCTTTCGTCCCCGAAATTATCCTTGACCTCTTTTATTTCTTTCTTAACAACTGATTTTATCTTTTGGGGACTCTTTAGGATTTCAATAAGCTCTTTGATTTTGAGTTTTAATTCTTTTAATTCGTCCTCAATCTTCTTTCTCTCCAGTTTGGCTAAAGCAGAAAGCTTAGTTTCCAAAATAGCGTTTGCCTGGATCTTTGTCAGTTTAAATCTTTTTATTAAATTCTTTTCTGCATCTTCCCTGTTGGCAGAATTCTTAATGGTCTTAATCACCTCATCAATATTGGCCAGGCACTTGTGCAAGCCTTCTAAAATATGGGCTCTTTCTTTAGCTTTTTCCAGGTCATGCTTTATCCTTCTGGTGATTACCTGAATGCGATGGCTGATGAAATAACTGAGCATCTCAGCCAAACTCAAAACTCTCGGCTGGATTTCATCTACCAAAGCCAGCATGTTCAAGTGAAACGTTTTTTGGAGGTCAGTGAATTTGTAAAGCCTGTTAAGAACCTTCTGGGGATAAGCGTCTCGCGAAAGCTCAATAACAATCCTCATTCCTTCTTTATCAGATTCGTCCCTGATGTCTTTTATGCCTTCTATCTTCTTTTCCTGAACCAAGGCAGCAAATTGTTCAATTAGAGTTGATTTTTGCACCTGGTAGGGAATTTCTGTAATGATGATGCGCTGCCTGCCTGTTTTTTCCTGTTCCATTACCTCTGCTTTTCCCCTGGCAACAATTGGCCCCTTGCCCTGGGAATAAGCCTCAATTATCCCTTTCTGGTCAAAAATTATACCGCCTGTCGGGAAATCAGGTCCCTGGATAAACTTAAAGAGTTCCTCAGTATCTGCTTTCGGTTTTTCAATCAAATAAATCAAAGCATCGCAAACTTCTGATAAGTTATGGGTGAGGATATTGGTTGCCATACCAACAGCAATACCCAAAGAACCGTTCAATAGAAGCTGGGGAACGGGCGAAGGCAAAACAGTCGGCTCTTTTCTCGTTCCGTCAAAGTTTTCAACGAAATTAACCGTATCTTTCTCAATGTCTTTTAGCATTTCCTCACCAATTTTTGACAGACGGCATTCAGTGTACCGCATGGCAGCCGGCGGATCGTTGTCAATGGAACCGAAATTGCCCTGGCCGTTAATCAAGGGATATCTCAAAGAAAAATCCTGAGCCATTCTTGCTAAAGCATCATAAAGAGCCATATCTCCATGAGGATGATAGCGTCCCAAGCAGCTTCCGACAACCGTAGCTGATTTCCTAAACTTGGCATTGTGTCTCAGTCCTTCTTCCAGGGTCGTATACAGAATGCGCCGATGAACAGGTTTTAAGCCATCTCTGACATCAGGCAAAGCCCTAGAAACAATAACTGACATGGCATAGTTAATATAAGACTCCCTCATCTCTTCAGTTATTTCCCGAGGCTTGATAAGGCCGATTTTGCTGTTTTCAGTTTTTAAATTATTGTTCTTCTTCACCCCGTTAGAAGTCTGTCTTTATATGATTAAAACAATCAATTTAAACAGACCTTTGTTTATTGATTATATTCCCGTTGATATCTCGCAGAAAAAATGTATTTAAATTTTTTCTGCCAAAGACTTCTAACGGGGTTCATAATTAATGTCCTACATATTGAAGTCCGGCATTTCCAAATTGGGCAGGTTCAATTCCTCTTTTATATCTTCTGCCTTGAAATTTCCTAACTTATTCTGGACTTTTTTTGACCAGAAAAACAAGAGCGCCAAGCCAAGAACAATCACTGTTGCCCAGAGAATAATCTTTTTCTTGGATTCTGGCAGTTTTTGGATTTTTTCAATAATGTCCACGGATTGATATTAAGGGCTGAGGACGACTATTTTCGCCTCTTCAGAAACAATGTCTTTCTTTTTAATGGATAACTTCGGCAAAGAATCTATCTTTTTGATTCCCATGGTTTTCAAGAATTTGTCTAAACCATCAAGCTTCATTTTCAATTTGGGCAGCTGATAATGCATCGGGATTATGATATTAGGCTCGATCTGCGACATTATTTTCATCGCCTCTTTAGCTGAAATAGTGAATACGCCACCGACGGGAACCATTAAAATATCAACTTCTCCTATCTTTTCCACCTGCTCTGGAGTCAATTCTTTCTGACCCAGATCCCCAAGATGACAAATCCTCAATTCTTCTGCCTCTATGATATAAATAGTGTTATTTCCTCTTTCTTTCCCCAAAGACGAATCGTGAAAAGAAGGGATCCCGCGGACAAAGACTTCTTTTATTTCGTATTCTCCGGGACCGGCAACAACAAAAGGGTTTCCTAAAACTGCTTTAACGTTGTTGTGGTCTGAATGCTGATGGGAAACCAATAAAATATCAGCTTCGGCTTTTGGAATTCTTAAGCCAGTATCTTCTGAAAAAGGATCGATAACAATATTGACGTGATTGTTTTTTGCCTGGCTTGAAGATATTTGAAAGCAAGATTGTCCGTGCCAAAAAATGTTCATAGAGCGAGATTTTAATTTATTAGTTCGATGAGATAAATCTCATCTCTCGTCTCAATTTATATTTATCAATCGAACGTCGAAATGAAATAAATATTTCATTGAGCAATCGAAACTGGAGATGAAATTGTAATTTCATCAACATATTTAATTTTATCACAGCTATTGTAAAAACTCAACATTTATTGTAAGCTGGAAGATATAAATTCGATACTCAATGAAGCTAAAGCTTCATTTCAATCTTCGATTTTACAAGTAAAATCTCGATGAAAGATTTATTGGAACAAAACAATTCAGTAAAACCAGCTCAGATCGGCAAGATCGTGGAAGGGAAAATCGTCGGCAAAGCAAGGTCTGCTGTTTTTTTGGATTTGGGACCGATGGGAACCGGAGTCATCTACGGCAGAGAGTTCCAGGAGGCCAGAGACGAGATAAGAAACCTGAAAATGGGAGATTCTCTTTTTGTAAAAATTATAGAATTGGAAAACGACGAAGGCTATATCGAGCTTTCCTTGAACCAGGCCTCTGACAAGATAACTTGGGAAAAACTGAAGGAACAAAAAGACGAAGATAAAAAATTTAACGTTAAGATAATCGGAGCGAACAAAGGCGGGCTTTTAGCTGAAGTTTTCGGCGTACCTGCTTTTTTGCCCGTTTCCCAGTTATTGCCCGAACACTATCCCAGAGTGGAAAAAGGAGATTCTGCTAAAATTGTCATGGAGCTTCAGAAATTCGTTGACCAGGAGCTGGAGGTGAAGATTTTTGATTTGGACGCGAGGCAGGAAAAATTGATTTTGTCGGAAAAGGCGAAAGAAGACGAAAAGATAAAAGAAATCTTAAAAAGCTACAATGTTGAAGACGTGGTTGATGGCGAAATCACCGGCATTACTGATTTTGGCGCATTCATGAAATTCGGCGAGGAGGGCCTTGAAGGATTAATACATATATCCGAGCTTGACTGGCAGCTTATTCAAAACCCGGCTGATGTCGTAAAAGTGGGCCAGAAAATCAAAGCAAAAATCATTTCCATTGCAGAAAACAAAGTTTCCTTGTCATTAAAAGCTTTGAAAGAGGATCCTTGGCAGGACTTTGAAAAAGAAAACAAAAAAGGAGACACTATTGAAGGACAGGTAACTAAGTTTAATCCTTACGGCGCTTTTGTCCAGATCAATACTAAAATACAGGGACTTTGCCATATTTCCGAATTCGGCACTAAGACAAAAATGGAAGAAACTTTGAAAATAGGAGAGAAATATAAATTTCAAATTCTATCAATCGATTCAAAAGAACACAGAATGAGCCTGAAAGTGGTTGATTAATAAATTAAGGCGGAAAGCGGCAAAAAGGGCCGTTTTTGTTTTCCTTGATTCTCCGATGTTTTCCTGTTATTCTTAAAGATATGAAAAGCCTGATTAAAAATTTCGCAATTATCCTGCTTATTTTTCTGGTACTTTCCAGTATTTTTACTTTTTTCTCAAGCCCTTTTGAAGAAAAAACAGAATTGTCTTTAAGCCAGGTTGTCGGAGGAATAAACGAAGGGAATATAAAGAATATCGTTGTTTCCGGCAATGACCTTGAAATTACCTACCAAGACGATGGCAAGGCCTTTTCCACTAAAGAAGCGGAAGCTGCCCTTTCCCAGTCTTTGATAAACTACGGAGTAAATGAAGAAAAGTTAAGGTCAGTAAATGTTGAAACAAAAGAAAAAAGCGACATTTGGAACTGGCTAATGCCCCTACTATTAATATTGCCGCTTTTGGTTTTCGGCATCTTTTTCTGGATGATGTTCCGACAGGCCAAAGGAGGAGCGATGCAGGCTTTTGACTTTACGAAAGCAAGAGCCAGGCTGTTCGGAGCAGAAGGCCATCCGAAAGAAAAAATCACCTTTAAAGACGTAGCCGGCTTGAAAGAAGCGAAGGAAGAGTTGCTGGAAATAGTTGACTTTTTGAAGAATCCGAAAAAATTCCTGCAAATGGGAGCGAGAATTCCAAGGGGAGTATTGTTAATGGGAAGCCCTGGCACAGGCAAAACGCTTTTGGCAAGAGCCGTGGCAGGAGAGGCCCATGTTCCCTTTTTCCATATTTCGGGCTCTGAGTTCGTTGAAATGTTCGTTGGCGTAGGCGCAAGCCGCGTCAGAGATCTTTTTACTACCGCTAAAAAATCAGCTCCAGCCATAATCTTTATTGACGAACTTGACGCAATCGGCAGACACAGGGGAGCAGGTTTGGGAGGAGGACACGATGAAAGAGAACAAACTTTAAATCAGATTTTGGTTGAAATGGACGGTTTTGAAAGAGATACGAAATTAATTGTCTGTGCTGCAACCAACAGACCGGACGTTCTTGACCCGGCCCTTTTAAGGCCTGGCAGATTTGACAGAAGAGTTGTATTGGATTTGCCGGACATTAACGATAGAGAAGAAGTTTTAAAAATCCACTGCCAGGGCAAGCCTTTGAATCTAGATATAAATTTAAGAGAAGTAGCTGAAAGAACTCCTGGATTTTCCGGAGCAGATTTGGCCAATGTAGTTAATGAAGCAGCTATTTTGGCTGCCAGAAAGAACAAACAGCAGATTTTCCAGCAGGAGCTTCTAGAGTCAATCGAAAAGGTTTTATTGGGACCGGAAAGAAAAAGCCATGTTCTTTCGAAAAAAGAAAAAGAGATTGCCGCTTTTCACGAAGCTGGCCATGCTTTAGTGTCTGATTCTCTAGTAGGAACAGAACCTGTCAGAAAAATATCAATAGTTGCCAGAGGAATGGCAGCTGGCTATACGATTAAAACGCCGATGGAAGAAAGAAGTATTAAAACAAAATCAGAGTTTCTTGCGGAAATGGCAACTCTTTTGGCAGGCCATTGCGCAGAAAAACTGAAGTTCAAAGAGATAACCACCGGAGCAACCAATGATCTGGAAAGGGCTTCACAACTAGCCAGAAAACTGGTAAAAGAATACGGCATGTCTTCTTTGGGTCCGATTTTCTTCGGCGAAAAGGAAGAATTAGTCTTTTTGGGAAAAGAAATTTCAGAACAAAGAAATTATTCAGAAGAAATAGCCGGGCAAATAGACAAAGAAGTAGAAAGATTCATTAGAAACGCAGAAGACCAAGCAAGCAAGATTTTAACTAAAAAGAAAGTTCTTCTCGAAAAAATCGCTAAAACCCTAATTGAAAAGGAAACGATTGAAAGAGAAGAGTTTGAGGCGCTTTTAGGTAAAAAGAAAACTAAAAAGGAAAAAACAGTATTCCAAAGAAAAGAAGAGACAACGAAATTAAAAATAAAATCATTATAGAATGCGCACGTAGCTCAGTGGTTAGAGCATCAAACTTATAATTTGAGGGTCGCAGGTTCGATCCCTGCCGTGCGCACCAAGGGCGCGTAGCTCAGCTGGTTAGAGCGTCTCACTGACATTGAGGAGGTCACAGGTTCAAGTCCTGTCGCGCCCACATGAGAACTATTTACGAAGACCAAGAGTTACTGGTGATTGATAAGCCCGCTGGGATAAACTCAGACGACTTTCAAAAAAGAGTCCACCGATTAGATAAAGACACTTCAGGAGTGCTTTTAATCGCAAAAAATGACGATATTTTGAAATTCCTCCAAAAGCAGTTCAAAGAAAGGAATGTTGTTAAAAAATACCTTACCTTAGTTGTCGGTAAATTGGAAAATACAGAAGGAGAGATAGAAACCTTGATAGGACGCTCGCCAGCAGACAGAAAAAAGCAGAAAATATACCTAATCGGAGAGCCTAATTCTGAAGGTAAAAGAACAGCTGTCACCAAGTACAAAGTATTGCAAAGATTCAAAGATTATGATTTCATTGAAGTTGAGCCGAAAACCGGCAGAAAACACCAGATCAGAACTCATTTTGTTTATCTTAACCACCCAATTGCCGGAGACAAAATGTACGGATTCAAAGGCCAGCTTTTGCCGAAAGGCTTAAAAAGGCACTTCCTACACGCATCTTATCTGAAGATAAAATTGCCAAACGGTCGAGAAATAGAATTCAAATCAGAATTACCCGATGATTTAAAAACAATATTAAATAAATTAAAACGATGAAATTTCTGCGAAATCTCATCTAAGAAGCTTCGTAAATTTCTAACGAAATTCACTCACTAAAATGAGCACAAAATTAGAAACATTCAACAAAAATCAATTAAAAAAAGACTTGCCCGATATCAGATCAGGGGATACGATTAAGGTTCACCAAAAAATCAAAGAAACGGCAAAAAGGGGCAAATCTGCCAAGCAAGAAACTAAGGAAAGAATTCAGGTGTTTGAAGGCCAAGTCATAGCCAGAAAGCACGGCAAAGGCGTAAACTCAACCATTACTGTCAGGAAAGTGATTTCCGGAGTTGGCGTAGAAAAAATCTTCCCGATCCATTCTCCGATAATTGATAAAATTGAGCTTATTAAACGCGGTAAAGCAAAAAGATCAAAGCTTTACTATTTGAGAGAAGCTAAGGGCAGAAAGGCAAAATTAAAGAGAGAAGAAGTGGTTATAAAATAGGAATAGGTTTAAATAATCTAAATGAGCGAGTGCTGAAACTGGTAGACAGCTTGGACTGAGGCTCCAAGGGGAGTATTCCCGTGGGGGTTCAAGTCCCCCCTCGCTCACTAAAGAAGAAGGACGGCTAGCTCAATGGTTAGAGCATCGCGTTTACATCGCGGGGGTTATAGGTTCGAGTCCTATGCCGTCCATTAGTTTGGCGGATTAAGGGTTTTTATTGAAATAAAGCTATGCCGGGGTAGCTCAGTGGTAGAGCACATCTCTGAAAAAGATGGGGTCGTGGGTTCAATTCCCTCTCCCGGCACAAAATGCGGGTGTCGTATAGCGGCTATTATGCAACCTTGCCAAGGTTGAGAAGAGGGTTCAACTCCCTTCACCCGCTTGAATCGCAATGAAAGCGGAGAAGAGAACAAAGTTCTCTTCGACTGCTCGATAGGCGATGAAATAAATTTCATCTTCACCTTCGCTCCGCTATGCGGGGCTCGGTCCTTGACAAAAGCCATGGATGAGCTATAATGACAGAATCCCGTTAAAACGGGGTTTAAAAATGGATATATACTCTAAAGTCCCCGATTTATCGGGGGTTAAGGCGAAAATCATAGTTTTTTTCTTTGCCGGATTGGGGATTCTAATTCTCGGGATGCCGTCTCTAGGACCGCCTATTCAAAACAGCGAGACAGAGTTGCTTTTGAACGCAGACGCATCAATACAAGAAAGATTGGCACTTTTTAGCCAAAATACCTTAATTCCTGTTGTCAGTCCGTCTACCGAAGAAGCTAAAGAGATCAAAAAGGTACCGGTAATTATTACAGCCTATTCCAGCACGTCCTGGGAAACAGACAGCACGCCTTTTGTTACTGCTGCCGGAACCTGGGTCAGAGACGGAGTCATTGCTAATAATTACTTTTCTTTTGGAACACAGTTGAAAATACCAGAACTTTTTGGAGAAAAAGTATTCGTAGTTGAGGACAGAATGAACTGGAGAAAAGACAATTATCATATTGATATCTGGTTCCCTTCTTACTGGGAAGCAAAAGAATTCGGAGTGAAAAGAACATATATTGAGATTACGGAAGGATAAACCTAAAAATTAACCCCCCGCCGATAGTGGCGGGGGATTTTTTTATGCCCGGGGTGGGATTCGAACCCACATGGCCTTGCGACCGCAACATTTTAAGTGTTGTGCGTAAACCGTTCCGCCACCCGGGCAAAACTTGAGGCGGCGGTGGGAATTGCACCCACGTATAGCGGTTTTGCAGACCGCTGCGTTAGCTATTTCGCCACGCCGCCAATAAGCTAATTTTAGTTATTTTTTATCTTTTTTCAACCCTACCAAAATCTCTTCAATTTTTCCTGCTTCCAAAGTTTCTTTTTCTTCGACAAAGCAAATCTTGGGGATAGGCCTCATTCTCAGCCTTTTATTCAGCAATTGCTGAAGGTGCCAAACTTTATTTCTTAACATGATAAATGCTTTTTCTTGTCTCGCTTCCGGTATGACACTAAGATATATTCTGCTTTCGCTTAAGTTGGGAACTGTTTCAACCCTCGTTAAAGTTACTAAAACGCCTGGTGAAAAATCAATTTCCCTAAGAATGATCTGGGATAATTCCTTTTTAATTAACTGATTTACTTTTGCAATGCGGTTTGGCATTAAATTATAGCTGGCCTTTTATTCTTTCTTCAGTATAAAACAGCAAAATATCTCCTTCTTCAATCTTCACTTCTCCTTCAAATAGAATGCCGCACTCTTCTCCCTTCTGAATCAAAGCTGCGTCTTTTTTGTTTCTTTGAAGGTTAATCATCTTGCCTTGGCCGATCTTTTCCTCGTTCCTGAAAACTTCAATTGAAGCCCCTTTTCTTGTTTCGCCCTCTGTCACCCTACAACCGATAATTTGGCGGTTTTTATCTGTCAGGAATTTGGCTAAAACTTTGGCCTTGCCTAAATCAGTTCTTACGTCCTGGGATTGGACGATCTTTTCCATTAATTTGCGCACGCCTTCAGCCAGTTCGTAAATAACTTCAAAAAACAGTATTTTGGTCTTTTCTCTTCCCGATATTTTGGCAGCTGTTTGGTCTGCCTTTACTCTAAATCCAAGAATAGTTGCTCTGGCGCTGGAAGCTAACTTTATGTCTGATTCATTAATGTTGCCCACTTCCGATTTTAATATCCTTAAGATAACTTTTTCCTGAGGAAGCGATTTTAAGATTCCCTCAACAGCTTCAAGAGAGCCTAAAACATCAGCCTTGATAATCAAATTCAAAATTCTCTGTTGGCTAGTTATCTCCAAAACTGCCGGAGTTCTTTTTTCTGGCGAAGAGGATAAATCCTCTTCTTCACCCTTCGCTGCGGCTCGGCTTTTTAAAGTTTCAATATGCTTTTCAACGCTTTCTAAATCAGGAAAAACCTTAAATTCTTCTCCGACTTTAGGAACCTGGTTAAATCCGAAAATGATTACCGGATCAGACGGAAAAGCCTCTTTAATCTGCTTTTTCTGGAAATTCTCTATGCTTTTTACTTTAACGGAAGCTGAACTGGTAGCGATTATTTCTCCCGCTTTCAAACAGCCGTCAGTTAAAAGCAAAGTGGCTGTCGGTCCCCTGGAATTGTCCAAATACGATTCAATAATTACTCCTTCTGCCGGCTTTTTAAAATCAGCTTTCAGTTCTTCCATTTCTGAAATTAATAAAATCAGCTCCAAAAGCTCTGGAATGCCTTTTTTTGTTTTAGCTGAAACTTCAATCGAGGGGATTTTACCGCCCATTGACTCAACCAAAAAGCCTTCTTTTGACAATGTTCCTTTTACTTTTTCTGGATTGGCTTCCGGCTTGTCTATTTTATTTAAAGCGACTATAAAAGGAATCTTTGTTTCTTTTATATTCAAAAGCACCTCTTTGGTTTGAGGCTTTAATCCTTCGGCCGCATCAATAACTAAAATAGCAATATCAGCTACTTTAGCTCCCCGAGAGCGCATTTGAGAAAAGGCTTCGTGTCCGGGAGTGTCAAGAAAAGTGATTTTTCCCTTTTTTTCTTCAATCTGATAAGCGCCGATATGCTGGGTGATACCGCCTGATTCTTTTGCCGTGATTCTAAAGTCCTTAATTGCTTCAAGCAGGGAACTCTTTCCATGATCAATGTGACCCAGCACCACCACTATTGGGGGCCTGGTTGTTATTTGGTTTTTGTTCTCCATATTTTTTTGCCATTTCAATTGCTTTTGTTTCTTCTTTGGAGAGCGCGTATTGGGAAACGCTCTGTTTTATAGGCTTGCCGTAAACCCTGTTTCCTTCCCTGGTGTAAAAGCTGGTAATGACTAAGCCATCGTCGTTTCCATCAAGCAAAGCAACGGAAAAACTCTGATCTCCGCCAATCTCAGAAAAGGGATTGAATCTGACCATGCCGATTTTCTGAACGGCAAACTGGTGATTTTCTTTCAAATCCTTGAATTCCTGTAAAAGTTCATCAAAACCTACTTGCAGGTCTTTAAACTGCTTTAACACTTCTTTTAAATCTTTTGGTTCTTTCTTTTCTTTTTTAAAATTGAACATATACGGCGAGGGGAGGATTCGAACCTCCGATACTTTTGCAAGCATAGCGGTTTTCGAAACCGCCCCAATAAGCCTCTCTGGCACCTCGCCAGATTCTGTGGACCCGAGGGGGCTCGAACCCCTGAACCTCACGCATGCCATGCGCGCGCTCTACCAACTGAGCTACGGGCCCTTCTTTGTGCCCCCAATAGGAATCGAACCTATATCCCCACGTTAGGAGTGTGGTGCTCTATCCATTGAGCTACAGGGGCTCAAGGGACAATTTTCAATTATTAAGATTAGCACAATTTTTCATTGTTGACAATTTCTTTATATGATAGAATATCAGAATATGATAGAAAAATCACCGATTATTGAAATCGCAAAAAGGATCTGCCCGGCAGTCATCACCATTATCATATCCCGCGACCTTCCTAAAATAGAGGGATTTTATTTTTTCCCATACGGAGAGCAGGAATTTCTCGTGCCTAAAATGCAAAAGGGCAAAAAGGAAAAAACGAAAATCGGAGGAGGATCCGGTTTTATCGTCTCTCAAGACGGCTATGTTATTACCAGCAACCATGTTGTCGGCGAAAAAGATGCTGATTACACCGTAATTTATGAACCAAAAAAGACTTACCCGGCTAAAGTAATTTCCAGGGATCCGATTAACGACATTGCTGTTTTAAAAATCCAGGGCAAGAACTTCCCTTGCCTTGAATTAGCTGATTCAGACAAAGTTGAGCTGGGAGAAACAGTTATTGCTGTAGGCAACGCTCTTGGCGAGTTCCACGACACTGTCAGCACCGGAGTGGTTTCCGGCCTATCCCGCTACATTGCTGCTTTTTCCGGCTTATCAAAACAAGCGGAAATGCTGAGAGGTTTAATCCAAACAGATGCAGCCATTAATCCTGGCAATTCTGGAGGACCATTGGTTAATATTGAAGGAAAAGTAATCGGTGTTAATACAGCCACTGTCATGGGCGCCCAGAATATCGGCTTTGCCATTCCAATTAATTACGCGAAAAGAGATTTGGAAGAAGTTAAAAAATACGGAAGAATAAAAAGGCCATTTTTGGGAGTAAAATACATTATTCTCAACAAGGAAATATCAGAGAAAAATAAACTGCCTGTTGATTACGGAGCCCTGATAACCAGGGAAACCTTGGGAGAATCAGCTATAGTGCCAGGGGGCGCAGCTGACAAAGCGGGCTTAAGAGAATTTGACATAATTCTAGAGTGCCAGAAAGAGAAAATTACCGAAGAAAACCCGCTTTCATGTATTCTACAAAAATACCAAATTAGCCAAGAGATTTCTTTAAAAGTCTTGAGAAACAAAAAAGAAATAACTGTAAAAGCTAAATTAAGAGAGAAAAAATAAAATCTTTTTTAAAATAAAAATTCCCGCTACAGATGCGGGAGTTTTTTATTAATAAATGATATTATAAAAAACGAAATTTATTTGAGTAAATTAATATAAAAAAACTACCACTCGAATAAGAATTCATGGTATGTATCGCCTTGATGAACACATTTTATCTCTCGGCAGGCGACTTTACTCCTTACTATCATTTGTATTAACATTGAAAATATTCCCTCCATAACTCGACATTGAATTGGATGAAAATAGTAGTTTTCTATTCTTAAAATCCCTTTTTTTTGTTTTTTGTCGAGTTCTACTACTTTTGCATCTCCCGTTGTAAAGAATTTTCTCCACATTTTCGGAATTTCCTTTGCTGCTTTATCAAGAGAAATTAAATAGTTCATAAGAATTTTAAGAATTATTGAAACTTTAACTCTAAACTCTCCCATGCTTCGAAATTTATTATCATCATATTTAAAAATTCTTTCAATAACTACAAAGGTAATAGCAAGTAAACTTGAGGGATAATAATCTGTTGCCCTTATTTGTTGATATATTATTGGAAAACCAATCATTTTCATTGTTTCCTCTAGTTTTTTTAAACCTTCCATTCCTTCTTCTTTTAAAACAAACTCTCCAGTATTTTTAATACTATTTCCCGTTGTTTCACCTTTAATTTGCGCTAACTTCACTAACTCTTCTTTTGAAATTATCTGTTCCATAATAGCTAGAATCTGTTTGACAAATAAATTACTGATAAAGCTACCATTTTAATAAATATTCATGATAATTATCTCCTCGAAAAGAACATTTTGTTTCTTCGCAGGTTGGCTCGGCTTTCAGTACCATTTTAAGAACGCTGGGGAAGTAACCTCTAAGAGTTTGGTGGCATTGAATCGGGTGACAAGAAAAATTCTCAAGCCTTAAAATCATGTGTTTCTTCTCTTTATCGAGCTCTATTACTTTAAGCTCTCCTACCGTATAATACTTCTTCCACATGTCTGGAACCTTTTTGGCCATCATATCGATTGAAAAGAAATATTTCAAAAATATTTTAATGATAATGGAGATTTTTGGCTGAAAACTTCCCAGTTCATAGAATTTTTTTTCATCATAATTTAAAAATTCCTTCATGGCAGCTATGGAAAGAGCCTGAAATCCTAAAGGATAAAAATCCATCGTTGTCAATTCTCGATACTTTATCGGATAACCAACTTCTGCCAAAGCCTTCTCTACTTTCTTTAATCCTTCTTCGCCATCTTTTTTTATAATAAAATCTGCGTAATTTTTAAGCAGAACTCCCCTTACTTCTCCCTTAAAACTCATGAATTTATCGGCTATTTCTTTTGAAAATATTTGTTCCATATTATATTTAGTATACCAGAAACCGCCTTCTTGAGAAAGCGGTTTCTGGTTTTAGGCAGGTCGTCTAGGGGACGATGCCTGCCCTGAGTCGCATCGAAGGGTTAGAACCTGTTTTGGATAACCTATTTTGTTAAGTATTTTTCTAAGAAATCTTTCCGAGTCATTGTGGCATGTTTTATATCTCTTTTCTCATCCTGAAAATGTTTTTCTTTTAATTCTTTTTTAACATCTTCAATCTCAAAACCAGCTCCCTCAAATAATTCAGGATTCTTGGCAACTATCCAAGAAGTTGCGGTAATTTCCTCAATATTCGGGTCATTATTAACTATTGTAGCAAGTTTTTTCATCGCAACTTCGTATAATTTTAATCTTTCCGATGTAGAAATTGCTCTTGCTGGAAGATGATGAAGATGTATCATCGACCCTGTTTTTCCATAAGAAACCACCCTATTTATTTCAATAAAACCGTCTTGTTCGTTAAATTCCTTTACTAATTTTTCTTCGGCTTTCTCAAGATTATTTGCGTATAATCTGACAACTGGTTTTAGCAAACTTTCTGCCTCCGAAAGAAATTCCTCTTGGCTATAATCTTCTTTTTTATATCGGTTTAATTGATTTATTATCTCGTGCAATCTTTCTTCGGGAAAAACTTCTTTGTCCACACTTTCAAAAATTTTTTTGACAGCTTCAATTATTTCTTCAACTCTTTGGTTGTTATTTTCGTTTTTCTCGTAATTATTTTTTAAGAAACTACCCATATCCTTTTCAATTTTCTCTTGTCTTCTTTCTTTTTCATTAGTCAAATTTTCATTTTTTGGTCCTGCACCGTAAATATTGGGTTCACCTTCTGGCGTTTTCATAATTTTAAATTAGATTACTTCTAAATTACTTATCTTATTCTACCAAAAAACCGCCTGATTGGCGATTAGTTGGTCTCCCCTGGAAAAGGAGTCGAAAGGTGAGCGAGGAGATTCGAACTCCCCCTAAGAGTTCCACAGACTCTTGTGCTAAACCACTACACTACGCCCACCATGGTACAGTATTCTTAAATTAGTGTCCCCGGCAGGACTCGAACCTACAACCTAGGGGTTAGAAACCACTTGCTCTATCCGATTGAGCTACGGGGACTTGTTATTTTTATTTAATAATTTAACGTTTCTATAAATCCCAATTTCCAACCTTTTATTCTTCTAAATAAATCTTTTCTATGGATAGTTATCGCACAAGTACCATTATATAATTTATTCTTTCTCACTTTCAGAGAGGTTGGTTTAATTTGAGTCTTGTGGAATTGAGAAAGTGAAATCTCTGTAACTCTAGACCAATACCTTTGTATGTTTTTCCTGCAGTGAAGTTTATGAACATGAAGACATATTTTAAATTTATTTTCTGGCACTTTACAAAATTCTCTAAACCACCACATCATGAATTTAACCATAATGGGATCAGAATTAGTAAATTTTACCACCTCTCTTTCGTCCGATTTGTCACCCTCAGCCCAATATAGCATCAAACCAGCTAAAAATAAAGGTTTTTTAAAAAATAATTTAAATTCTTTCTCAGCTTCCTTAATAATTCTTTTGGTCCTTTCTATTCTTTTTTTCTGTCTGACTTTGGCTCCCTTATAAGCATTTATTCTTCGTAGAGTCACATAAAGCCTCTTTTTTTGTTCGGGCCTGAGCTTAACATCCCTAAGCCATAAACTCAAAGCGCCTTTTGAGGCTTTTACTTTTTTGCGTATTTCACTATAGCTTTTCCCTAATTTTCTTAAATGAATTGCTTTAATTTTTTCGTTTATTTTCATAAATTAAACAAGTTAATATGTATTATTTAATATAACATCCTTGTTCAATTTTGTAAAATAAAAATCTCCTTGACTAGAAGATTCACTAAACTACGAGGGCAAGTTTTTAACGTATATATTCTACCTGAAATCAGCTTTTAGCCAACCTGAAAAGGATCAGAATATGTTTTAGAACCAGCTGAATTAAAGCTTTCTTCCCTTTTCTGCCATTCCTCTAAAACCTTCTGCTGCCTTTCAGTATCAAATTTCAACGGCTTTCCCGCGCTTAATTCATCGCCAGTGCTAAGAAAATAGCCGGATTGATAGTAATAAAAGATAAAGCCTCCCACAAAAGCAATAATTAGAAACAGCATTATAAAAAACAGGAAGCTGCGTTTGGCCAAGCTTTTGGGCAATTTTTTCAATGCTTCCTTTGATTTTGTTGGTTTAAACTTAAACATTTTATTTGACAAATACTTTTATGCCAAAACTGGCCTTGATATTGGTTAATCCTCCTTCTTCTTGAGCGCCTACTCTGCTGATATTCATATTCTGCACGTCAATAAGATAAGGGCTGTTTTCCAATTTTTCCAAGAGTTTTAAGAAGTTAAAGAAAGAGCCGCTGGAAACCAGCTGGAAAATGGAATAAGGCCATACGTCTTTTTCTGTATTTTTTTCGAAACTAGGCAGAATTTCTGTATTAAGCTGGCATTCCTGGGAAACGTCTTCCAGAAAATTGATAAACTCTAAAGGAACTTCCGAATCAATGAATAATTTGCCAACCTCTTCCATGAATTGATGGGACGGTTCCATTGAAGGCTCGTTTTCCTTAAGGCTTATGCTTTCCACTTCCAAAAGCGCCATTTTTTGCTTTTGCACAACCACTTCTTTGGAATTGTTTCCGATTGCCTGAAAAAGAGGAACAGTGGCAAAAACAATTATTGAAATGATCAAAAGTGAAAAAAATATTAAAGTGATATTAATTCTCTTAGCTATTGTCATTTATTTTGAAAGTTACCGTGAAATTAATATCAATTGGCTTTAACCAAGTGGCTGGCGGAAAAGAAACCTCATTGAAACTCTCTTCTTTCTCAAGGTTTTCTTTAAAAACAAGCAACATTTCCCTGGCCGGAGAAAATCCCTTGAGTTCGCATTGCATTATTTTATCTTTATCATTCCCCAAAGTAATGGCTAAATTTGTCAGGTAAATGCCTTCTGGAATTGTCTGTAAAATTTCCTCAATGGTTTCGGTCGGAGTAAGCTGATTATGATAGAAATTATCCAGCTGAAGAACAGCTTTATTAAATCCGATTATCTCTGTTTTTAAATCCAGCATTTGGGAGGATTCGAATTCTTTTGCCTTTTGTTCGTATAAAATCTTTTCCAGACCAACGTCTCCGGCAATAGAAATGTTTATCGCATAAAGAATAAGAATAAAGCAAACGAGAACTGCCAAAACACTGATAGCCAAAGTCATCAGAATCTTCCAGTTTTCTTCCTGATTTATTTCTTGTTTTTTGGGGGGCGGTAAAAGATTAATCATTTTCTTTGATTCCCCTTAATGCTAATCCCAGAACAGTGGTATAGCTCAACGATTCTTCTTTTTCATAAATCAAAGCCTTCTCTTTGGGCTGGCTGGCCGAAGGCAGAATGTTCGTCCAGGGATTGCCTATTTTCACCGCAATTTTAAGCTGTGAAGAAAGAAAATCAGTCAGCCCTTTCAGCTTGGCTCCGCCTCCGCAAACCAGAATAATTTCTTCTTTTATCGCGTCAGGCGGCAAGTGTTCGTGCTGGGGCCGAGTACGATAATAATCAAGATATTTTTTAATTTGTTCTATTAAATCGGTCAAAGGCGGAATTAAAGCGTTAAAGACTTCTTCTCCTGTTTTATCTGCTTTACCTTCCAAACCGTATTGCTTTTTCAAGTTTTCAGCCTTAACCAAATCAATTTGCATGGAACGGGCTATAGCTTCAGTAAGCTCTTGTGAAGAAACGGGCAGAAAAAACGTAAACTTTACAGAATTGCCGGAAAATATGATAAGGTTTGTCTTACTCAAGCCAAAATCAAGCATAAAAACAGGATGAGTAGAAACCTCTTTTTCTATTAAAGCGCGGGTAATAGCCAGAGATTCTAGCTCTAAAGCAACTGGCCTAATATTGGCTTTTTTAAGGCAGCTGACGTAGGAATCGATTATCTTCCGTGGAAAGCCAACAATTAAGACATCAAGATGGTCCAAGTGATCGTATAAAGGAGCAATAGCCTGGTAATCAAAATAAACTTCTTCCATGGGCAAGGGTATGTGATTCTCAGCTTCAAGAACTATCGCTGACCTCAAATCTTCTCCTGAAAGCTTGGGCATTTGGATTATCCTCAAAAAAGATTTCTCTTCCGGCAGAGAAATTATAGCATCTTTTGTCTGCAGTTTTTCACCTTGGACGTCTCTTACTGACTTTTTAATTGCTTCTGCCAATTTATCTTCGTCTCTAATTTCTCCCTTTCTGACTATGCCAGCTTCCAAGGGCATCTCTTTAAAGGAAGATACGCTAAAAAACTGGCCCTGCTTCCTAAGCTTGGCGATTTTCAAGGAGAAATCAGAAATATCCAGTCCAAAGGCTTTTTGTTTTAAATTAAGAAAATCAAACATTATATTGATATTTTATTACATTTCCTCCCAGCCGACAATTCTGAAGTCAGAACCAGTATAGGGAACAAAGAGCGGAGGGCTGTAAATTACGTTTAAGTCAACTTTGTGTTCGTAAACTTTGAAGCCTGATATTATTGATCCTCCGGAAGCCCAATTAATCCTGATTCTATTGCTGCTGACTATTGAACCTGTTATCTTCAGCTTATTCTTAAGATTTGAAGGATAATGGTTTATGCCGAATCTTCCCTTTTGGGCAACGAAAATGCCGAACATCTCCATTTGGCTAGGGGCATTAGGAGCGATCAGAATGTTTTTTTCGGTGATTAACGCTAACCCGCAAGAGCCGCTCTCATTATCATAATAAATATCGCCTGGCAAAATAATACTCGTATCTTTACTCGGACTAATCAGGTCTGCTGAAGCAATTGTTACTTTTCCGTTTATCTCCCCGCTTACCCAAAGATTATCCTCAACAAAAATAAGGCCGCAATCAGGGTCTGTGAAAATCGTACCGCCGTAACGATACTCCCCGCTGATGATGAAAGAGTCGTAATGCCAACCTTCTTCTGCACTGTAAGAATAAGTTGAAGTTAAATCGGTAATAATCCATATTTCAAACCCGCCGGTTGTCAAAAACTTAAGATGGTATCCCAAGCCAATAGGATCAACCTCTGTTACCGGCGGCCAGTAATGCTGCAAGGGATGGCTGATGGTAATGTCTTTTATCGCTCTTAAATCTATGGTAATTGCATCGAAATTAAAATACTCGATAGGAAAAGAAAACAAATCAGGATTAGATTCCTTGGTGGTGGTAAAAATCCCCGGGCAGCGGCAAGATGAGCCCTCCCGAGAACAATCAGTAGGACAGCTTAAATAATCGCACCCGTAAGAAGCAGTGCAAAGCCAGGAACTGGTAGCTGAAAGAACCGAAGATTTGTTTTCTCCATCCATTCTTATGCCGGCATTGGAACGATATACTCCTTTCACCTGCGTGCCTGATTCCACCCAAACATTGGTGTTGGTCAAATAGGAAAATCCGGTTATGGAAGATCTGGAATAAAACATGCTTATCTTTCTCTGGGTGTCAGGGAACTTGTTAGTCCGGCCAGTGGAAAATATTCTCCTGGAAACCATTTCTCCGCAAGCATAATTGGTGAAATCTTCAAGAAAAAATTCTCCCAATGGATTACCCTCAATATCAAAATGCTCCTTTTCAAGCTGGCAGTTATCTTCAACCGCGTTATTCAAACACCACCTGTAATAATGAAGGCCGGCTTCAGCAGTATGTAAAGCCTGATTCCAGGCCAATCTCTGATTAGCTTGTTTTAACTGCAGCAAAACAACTCCGACAATGCTGGCAAGCAATATGGTGAATATGGCTCCGAAAACCAAAGCGTATGTAGTGATTATTCCTTTTGGCATATTACTCTTCTTTTAAATTTCTTATCTGGGCTGAAGACAATAATTCAAAATTCTGAGAGGGATTGTCCGGATCAGCATTGATGGCTAAATAAACCTGGATCAGCCTTGTATTAAGGATGCGGCTGCTAAGTTCTGCTATCTCCTGATTATTGCTGTCAAAATATCTGAAAACAGGCAGGTCGTTACAAACAAAAGAGCTTAAATTTTCAATCTGTTCCTGATCCAAGGGATAGCTGATTACTCCTTCGTTATTGAAGGGTTCTGTCACCCCTTTTTTAAAACTGTTGATCGTTTCTCCGGCCTGCCAAAAATATCTGACCTTTTCAATACTGCTGTCTTTATCGATATCTGAATAGATTATTAATTCTCCGTCATCAACCTTCCCAAGAAGATAAGAACCGTCTTCTCCAGATCTGGCCTTTCTGATTTCCTGAACCATTGTTTCAATAGCTTTCCTTGCTTCGTTGGTAGTTGAAGACTTTTGCCAAGTTTGTCCGTATGTCCTATAGGTCATAACAATCAAGCCGACAACAAGGCCCATAGCCAAAGCAAAAACAGCGATAGTGGCCATGGTTTCAATGAGAGTAAATCCTTTTTTCATAAAAATTTATGGCTGAGCCTGACAGGAAGCAAGTTCTTCGTCTTTGCTTTGCGGAGATATATCAGTGACCATTTTTATCTCTCCGGGAAACCGACCCTGCCAAGAGACTCTAATATCAACCCGTTTGTAATCCAAATTGCAGCTGTCTGCGCCCCCGGTTCCGTCAGCTTCGTCTGAAATATATTCAATCTTCCTTTCGATAAAATAATCAACGTTATTCAAAATAACGGTACTCGTCGAAGATAAAATACCGACAGCTGTCGGCAAAGCGCCATTAATAATACCAACCGAGGGATAAACAAGATTCCTTATCTTTTCTATTTCTTCGTTAGCAACTGAGGCAGCAGTAATTTTGTTCTTTGATAGGACGATTATTTTCGAGGCCAACTGAAAAACGCCGAAAATGCTAATAAAAATAATCAGCAGCAAACTGACGCCAATCAAAACATCAACGAATGTAAAAGCTTTTGAATTCTGATTTTTCATTAAATTGCGCCTAACATCGAATACATCGGCTGAATCATTGAGATGGCAAAGAAACCGATAGCAGCTCCGATCATAATCATTAAAACAGGTTCAATAACGGAAACTAAATTCTTGGTAGCGTAATCTATTTCTTCTTCGAAAAAGTCGGCCAATTTGGTCAAAATGGGCGCTGTCTGGCCGGTTTCTTCGCCGACTTTAATCATCTGGATAACAACCAGAGGAAATATATTTTCATAAGGACTCAAGGCATCTGAAAGCTTTTCTCCTTTTTTGACTTTCTCCATGGCTACCAAAAGAGCGTCCTTGTAATAAATATTAGACAGTACGTCTGAAGTAACCTTTAAAGATCTTATAATCGGCACGCCAGCAGAAATCAAAGAACCCAAAGTCCTAATAGCCTGAGCAGAGTTAGTTTTTATCACCAAAGTAGAAATAACCGGAATTTTCAAAAATAAAGCATCCATCGCTCTTTTACCTTTTTTAATTTTCGGAGTGAAAGACAAAATGAAAACAAGGAAAATAATGCCCAAAAGAACGAAAAGCCAATTAGTGGCCAAAAACGTTCCCAAGCCAACTACTATTTGGGTGGTAAGGGGCAATTCAATTTCCAATTCCTCAAAAGTATCAGCCAGACTCGGCACAACCATGATCAGCATCAAAATACCTATGCCGATCATCGCCGAAATTATTACTGCCGGATACATCATGGCGCTTTTTATCTTTGACTTCAGCTCGTTTTCCTTTTCCAATTGCAGGGCCAGAATCTTCAACACTTCGTCAAGGTTGCCGGCTTCTTCTCCAACCTTCACCATGTTCTGAAAAAGTCCTGAAAAAATCTGGGGGTATTTTGTCAAAGCTTCAGAAAAATTGTTTCCCTTAATAATCTCATTGCTGATGTCTAGAATAGCTTCTTTGAATTTTTTGTTTTTTGTCTGCAAAGCTAAAGTTTCAAGAGCTTTGGGCAAAGCAAGGTCAGAACTTATCATTACCTGGAGGTTTCTGGTGAAAATTAATTTTTCGGTCAAGGGAACTTTCCCGCCGAAAGAAAACAAACTGACAGATTTGCTTTTTTTTGCTGATTCTTCTTTCTCTCCGACCCTAATTAAAATAAAACCCTGGTCTTTCAAAATTTGGGACAGCTCTTTTTTGTCTTTAGCCTGGGCTATCCCTGATTTTTCTTCTCCCTTTAAGGATTTGGCGAAATAATTATAAATAGGCATATGTTTTTAATTTAGTCTACCGCTACTCTTAAAACTTCCTCGATTGAAGTGATGCCCTGTGCTGCCTTTAGGAAGCCGTCTTCAACCATTGTTCTCATGCCTTCCTGCAAAGCCTGTTTTTGTATTTGTTCGGCATCAGCCTCTTTTACTATTAATTCCTTTATGGTTTCGGTAACCGGCAACACTTCGTAAATCCCAAGCCTGCCCTGGTATCCTTCAGGAGAATCTTTGGTGGTTTTCGGCCGGTAAAAAGTAACATCTTTCAAATCTTGGTCTTCCTTTATTATTTTTTCTTCTTTTAATGCTTTTAAGATTCTGTCCAAATCGCAGTATTTTTTAAGATTTTTTATTTCAGAGTCTTTTAAATTGTATTTTTCTTTCTCCTCGCAAAGCCGCCTGACTAATCTTTGAGCCAAAACAACATTCAGAGTCGAAGAGATTAAAAACGGTTCAACTTTCATATCGATAAGCCGAGGCATAGCGCCGACAGCTGAAGAAGTGTGCAATGTGGACAAAACCAGATGGCCGGTTAGGGCAGCGTTGATGGCCAAGCTTGCGGTTTCATTGTCTCTGATTTCACCTACCATAATTACGTCAGGATCCTGCCTGACCAAAGAACGGAGTCCGGAAGCAAAAGTCAGTCCGATTTTGGCATTCACCTGAGTCTGGTTGATTCTCGGCATCCTATATTCAATAGGATCTTCAATGGTTGAAATATTTATAGCCGGACTGTTTAAAATCTCCATCATTGAATATAAGGTAGTGGTTTTACCAGAGCCAGTGGGGCCGGTTACTAAAATCATGCCGATCGGCTTTCTTAAATTGTCCTGAATGAATTCCAACGACTCTCCTCTCAAGCCCAACTGTTCTAAAGTAAATGCTTTAGCTGTTTCCGACAAAAGCCTCATTACCACTTTCTCTCCGTCAAAAACCGGCAGAATAGAAACACGGATTGAAAACTTGTAATCTTCAGCTTCAACCCTGAAACGGCCGTCTTGGGGCAGTCTATGTTCATCAAGTTTTAAATTGGATAAAACCTTTATTCTGGCAACGATTCCTGAACTGGCCTGTTTTGGCAAAACCATGGCATCCCTTAAAATGCCGTCAATCCTGTATCTGACTATTACTTCTTTTCTCGTCGGTTCAATATGAATATCTGAAGCTCTGCCTAAAATAGCGTGTTTCAAAAGAGTATCGATAATTTTAATTACCGGCAAATCCTCAGCTGCTTTTTTTAAATCCTCGACCTCTCCTTTTTCTGTCAAAGCACTGTCTTTGACTGTTTTGATTCCGCCGGCCTCTTTTTTTATTATATCTCCGAACTCAGCTTCCAAGCTCTTCTGATATTGCAGAAGAACGTTTTTAATGCCTTGTGGAGTGGTTAATCTCGGTAAAATCCTAAAATCAGCGGTTTTTTTAATAAAATCAATCGTTCCCAGGTCTTCTGGATCAAGCATAGCCACCTCCAAATCTTTTCCTTTTTTCCTGAAAGCAACGATATTGTTGGAGCGGGCGATGGGTTCAGGAATAATCTTCAAGATTTCATCATCAATCTTTTCCCTTTCCAAATCGACAAAAGGAATGCCCAAGATATACGCTTCCATCTTAATCATATCTTCTTGTGAAATGATTCCTTCACAAACTAAAGCGTCCTGAACTTTTTGGCCTTTCTTTTCAGCTTCTTTTTGGACCTCATTAAACTGCTTTTCAGTGGTTAATTTGGCATCCAAAAGAAAAGCTTTTAATTGTTGCGGCTCTACTCTCATTGATAAATTGTTGTTATTCGTTGATAGTCTTTTTTATTTTCTCCAGTACTTCTTCCAGGCTATAATTCGTTTTCACCAAATAAGTGGCTGCTCCCAGTTCCAAAGCCTTTTGTATGTCTTCCATTCCTTCAAGATTGGTTAAAACGATTATCGGTACGTCTTTGATTGCCTCTTCTTCTTTTATCTTCTTTAGAACTTCAAATCCGTTCATCTTCGGCAAAATCAGATCAAGAAGAATCAAGTCCGGCTTTTTTTCTTTTGCTATTCTCAGTCCTATTTCTCCATCTAGAGCGGAGACTACATGGTAACCTTCTTTGGTTAAAACTTCCCCTAAAGTCTTTTGGAGAGTGGATTCGTCTTCAATAAAAAGAATTGTTTTCATAATATTTATTTTATTGGCAAAGTAAACCAAAATGTCGACCCTTTGTTTTCTCTAGAACTAAATCCTATTTTACCACCCGATTTTTCAACAATTGACTTGGCAATATATAAGCCAAGGCCTGATCCTTCGGTTTGACGCTTTTTTGCGTTTTCAGAACGGAAAAACCTCTGAAAAATATATTTTTGGTCTTTTTCGGGAATGCCCACTCCGTTATCTTTTACCTCAAAATAGAGCTTGCTGTTTTTCTTCTTTAAACCTATTTTCACGTTTCCTTTCGCTTTTGCATAACGTATGGCATTTTCCAAAAGGTTGGTGACTACCAGCTTAACTTGTGATGGGTCGAAAACAATCTCAGGCAAACTATCTACCGGATTGAATTCTACTTCAACGTTGGAAGCTTTGGCTAAAATTTCAGTTTCTTTTATTATTTTTTCAACTAAATCTTTAAAAGAGGTTTTTTCTTTTTGCAAGGGCAGCCTGCCTTGCTCTATTCTTGAAACGGTAAGTAGGTCGGAAACCAGCTCGTCCATTCTTTTGCTGTTTTCTTTTAGGATTCTGAAATATTCTGTCTGTTTTTCTGCAACAGGACAGACCTTGCCCGACATTAGAATCTCAATAACCCATTTCAAATTAGAAAGGGGGGAACGAAGCTGATGGGAAACAATACTGACAAACTCCGATTTCATCCTGTTGGTTTCTGCTAAAACTTCAAAGTTGCGGGTAATGGTTGTTGCGATAATAAGCAGAACAATACTAATGGCAATAACTATTAAAGCAACCAAAAGCGGGTCCTCTATATAGCGGTTGCCGATAGCATAAGTAAGCAACGAAGATACGATAATGATTATACCCATTATCAGGAAAAGAAACTGGGGGCATTGCCAAACAGATAAGCTATATTTCCTGCATTGCTTAATAATATTCAGTTGTTCAAGAATTTTTTTACCAATCATTATTATATTAGTATACCACACTAGAAAATTGACCAAAAGACTAAGTTCTACTAGAATGGGAATGAACGGGACATAGTGTAACGGTAGCACGAATCCTTCTTGCCCCGTTAGAAATAACGGAGAGTAGTGTAATGGTAGCACGAGTCCTTTGGGAGGATTTAGTTCGGGTTCGAATCCCGCCTCTCCGAAAGAATTTCTAACGGGGTGAAGGAGGATTTAGTTCCAGTTCAAATCTGGATGCCCCGACTTATCGAACTTTGCGGGTGTCGTATAGTGGATATTACCCGGCCCTTCCAAGGCCGTGACGAGGGTTCGATTCCCTTCACCCGCTCCATTGCAAAAACGGCCCGAAAGCCGTTTTTGTTTAGATGTTAATTGTCTATTTTGCGTGTTCTACCACTCTGGTTTCCCTGATAACGGTCACTTTGATTTCGCCAGGATACCTCAATTCTTCCTGTATCTGCTGGGCAATGTCTTTGGCTAAGGTTTTTGCTTTCAAATCATCCACCTCTTCCGGCTTGACGAACACTCTGATTTCCCGGCCAGCCTGCAAAGCCCAGGCCTTTTCCACTCCCTGAAAATTCAAAGCGATTTTTTCCAATTCTCCCAGTCTTTTCAAATAATTCTCCAAAGTGTCTTTTCTGGCTCCTGGCCTGGCGCCTGATATCTGGTCAGCTGTCTGGACTATTATTGATTCAAGAGTTTCGTAAGGATAATCTTCGTGATGGGATTTCATAGCTGAAACCACTTCTTTTTCAACTCCGAATTTCTCCAAAATCTTAATGCCGATATCAACGTGAGAGCCTTCAATTTGGTGGTCAACTGCCTTACCAATGTCATGTAAAAGCCCTGCTTTCTTGCAGACTCGAGAATCAGCGCCGATTTCAGAAGCTAAAGTGCCAGCCAAATGACTGACCTCAATAGAGTGTAAAAGGGCATTCTGGCCGAAACTTGTTCTGAATTTCAATCTTCCCAGCAATTGAACTATTTTCTGGTCAAGTCCGATCACTCCCGTGTCGTAAATCGCTGTTTCTCCAGCTTCTTTAATCTGTTTGCCAATATCTGCTTCGGCAGACTGAACCTGCTCTTCAATTTTGGCTGGCTGTATCCTGCCGTCTTTGATCAGTCTTTCTAAGGCAATTTTGGCAATCTGCCTGCGTACAGGATCAAACCCGGAAATAACCACTGATTCTGGCGCTTCGTCAACAATAATCTCAACCCCTGTCAGCTTTTCTAAAGTTCTAATATTCCTGCCTTCTTTACCGATAATCCTTCCTTTGATTTCTTCTGAAGGCAAGCTTATGGAAGTGGTGGTAATTTCCTGCGCCTGGCTTAGGGCGCACTTTTGAATGGCGATGGTCAAAAATTCTTTTGCTTTTTCTTCGTACTTTTCCCATCCTTCTTTTTCCAGTTTTCTTATCTTTTCCAAAGCTTCCTGTTGGTATTCTTTTTCCAGGTTCTGGAGCAATTCTTTTTTCGCTTCTTCCATGGAAACTTTGGAAATTCTTTCTAAATTTTCTATAGCTTCCTGCCTAAGTTTTTCCAAACTTTCCTTAATAGTTCTTAATTTCTCAACTTTTTCTTGGAATTCTTTTTTGTCCCTTTCAAGGATGGAGATCTTCTGGTCTAAAATATTCTCCCTCTTTAATAAAAGACGCTCGGTTTTTAAAACCTCGTAGCGCCTATCATCTGTTTCTTTTTTGGCAGATTCTAAAAGTTGTTTTGCTTTCTCTTCCGTTTCAGCAAGAACTGTTTCGCTTTCTTGCTTGGCTTTGAGAACTTTCTTTTGAAGTTTCGCTTCTAAAGTGCCTGCTTGTTTCTTGGCGATTGATTGGCGGGCATAGTAACCCAAAACCGATCCCAGGGTCAAAACAAATATGCCCACTAAAAGTAGGGTAAATTGATTCATGATTCAAGTTGAAATATTGGTAATTCACCAAAGTTCAAAGTTAAGCTAATAATACGTTTTGATGTTAGCAGGTTTCCTTTATCTTGTCAAAACTAAAAGCCAGGCCCCTGGCCCGGCAGAAAATCTTCGAATAAAACAGTTTTTAGTGGCAAGGATAACTAAACCAGCCTTGCTCTAAACCAGTCCATTCGCTTACGCCAATTACTAGGAAAAAAGAATTGATTAATAACCAGGCGCCGTAAACTATGACTAGGCCGAAAATCACGGAAGTTAAAACGCTTTTTGCTTTGGTTAACCCACCAGTATCTCCGGCAGAAAAGAAAAACATCACTCCACCGATAACCAGCATTAAAGCAGCAAGGGGTGGCACAAGAGTTATCATGACGAAATCAACAATTTTATCGAACATCAGGAAAATATCGCAAAGCTTGCACGCCTCTTGACCCGGCCCTCCGCAAGGAACAAGTCCTTCTGATTGAGCCCGTGCTGCGACAAAAGACAGGAATAGACCGAAAAAAACCAATAATATTGTTAATCTTTTTTTCATTGTTTTAAACAATTAATTTTTAGGCTTGATAACTTTGTCAATCAAGCCGTATTCTTTTGCCTCTTCGGCTGATAAATAAAAATCTCTGTCAGTGTCTTTTTCAATCTTCCCTAAAGGCTGGCCCGTATGCTTAGCCAGAATATTGTTTAGTTTCTCTTTAATCTTAATAATTTGCTTGGCAGTAATTTCTATTTCCACTGCTCCGCCGCTTACGCCGCCTGCTACCTGATGCAGCAAAACCTGGGAATTAGGAAGGGCAAAGCGCTTGCCCTTTTCTCCAGCTGCCAACAAGGTTGCTCCCATGGAAGCAGCCAAACCAATGCAAACCGTAGAAATATCAGGTTTTACGTATTGCATGGTATCGTAAACAGCCATGCCAGCAGTTACCGATCCCCCCGGCGTATTAATGTAAAGCTTAATGTCTTTTTCAGGGTCTTTTGAAGCCAAAAAAAGCATCTGGGCAATAGTTGAATTGGCCAGATGGTCGGTAACAGGGCCTACCAAAAATATGATTCTGTCTTTTAAAAGCCTGGAATATATGTCGTAAGCCCTTTCCCCGTATTGGGTTTTTTCTATTACTGTTGGTATTAAATTCATATACTTAATTATATTATTTTAAAATTTTTAGTCAAACTTAAAAAATAGCTTGCTTTTTGTTTTTAGCCATGTAAGATTTAAAATTAGCATTCCCAAGAAAGGAGGTGATAATATTTGGGAAATTTAAAAAAGTTCACAGCTCTCTCTGTCGAGAA
This sequence comes from Candidatus Paceibacterota bacterium, assembly GCA_016782605.1. Lineage (NCBI taxonomy): Bacteria > Bacillati > Minisyncoccota > Minisyncoccota bacterium. The sequence continues at coordinate 58,408 of JADHYE010000003.1, forward strand.
AAAGCTTCTGATTATTTTTGTTATTGTTTGTCTTGCTTTGCCTTTTAGCTTTTCCCGTTCTCCCATAGAAATACTTTCTCATTCTCTCCCTTTATTTGTATATTTCCAGGGAACAGTAAGCTACTGGCTTATTAGCGGCAAACCTCTCTGGCAGGCCAGCCTTGCTTGTTATGGTATAAGCACGGTTCAGCTATTTTGTATTTATTTCGGAACTTTTGGCATAATGATCTTTCTGAAAAAAACACTAAACTGGCTGAAAAAACAATTAGAAAAAGGACTAGTTCTCCCTTTTTCAAAAAATCAGATGCTAATTTTGAAAAAAAGAACTGGATACCAAGCTTTAAATTCGTTTGCCAACGATAAAAAGCAAAAGTTTACTGTATGGCTAGGAGAACAAAACACTTGGATCATATTATTGTTCCTACTCCTTCCTTTGCCCGTAACTGACATCATCGCTGCTGCCGCTCTGGGAGTAAAAGGATTGAAATACGGCCACTGGTATTTGGCAGCAGTAAACCTACCTCACATATTCCTGATTGTTTATCTGCTAAGCCTGGGAATAAACCTCTTCTTTTTTTAGGCGCCTCTTTCTCTGATTGAGGCGCTTTATACTAGGAAAACAACAATTAATAGAGCAACGATGTTGAGAACTTTAATCATCGGGTTTATGGCCGGACCAGCAGTATCCTTGTAAGGGTCGCCAACCGTATCTCCGGTTACCGCTGACTGGTGGGCAAAGCTTCCTTTTCCTCCGAAGTTTCCTTCTTCAATATACTTTTTTGCATTATCCCAGGCAGCTCCTCCCGAAGTCATTGAAATGGCTAAAAATATTCCGACAATAATTGAACCAATCAATAATCCGCCTAAAGCTTCAGGCCCCAAAATGAAACCAACTAGAATCGGAAAAACAACGGGCAAAAGAGCAGGCACTATCATTTCTTTCAAAGCAGCTTTGGTTACGATATCAACGCATCTTGAGTAATCAGGTCTGGCTTTCCCTTCCATCAATCCTTTTATCTCTTTGAATTGCCTTCTTACTTCTTCAACCACTTTGCCAGCTGCCCTGCCGACAGCTGTCATCGATAAAGAAGCAAAATAATAGGCGACCACTCCGCCGAGAAAAAGACCGGCTAAAACTTTTGGGTCATCCAATAAAAACTGGACCTTTCTTCCCATATCCAATAATTCCTGAGTATAAACCGAAAAAAGTACCAAAGCAGCTAAGCCGGCAGAAGCAATGGCATAGGCTTTGGTTACTGCTTTTGTCGTGTTGCCGACAGCATCCAAAGCATCGGTAGTTTTTCTGTTTTTTTCAGGGAGATCTGCCATTTCTGAAATGCCTGCTGCATTGTCAGTTATCGGACCGTAAGCGTCCAGAGCAATAATCAATCCTGTCAAAGAAAGCATGGCCACAGCAGCAATAGCCAAACCGTACGTTCCGCCGAGAGCAAAGCTGATAAGAATGCCCGCAGCAATAATAATAACTGGCAGAACGGTTGATTTCATTCCTATTGCCAAACCAATGATAATATTAGGGCCATGGCCTGATTGGGAAGCTGAAGCTATTGATTTAACGGGAGAATATTTTTTTGAAGTGAAAAATTCAGTGATTACGAACATGAAAGCAGCAATCAAAAGACCAATTAAAGCTGGCAAGTAAAGATTAGCTACCGGTATTTTCAAACTTTTGCTGAACTGGAAAATGGCTGGCAAAAAACCAATGGCTGATAAAAAGCCTGCCGCCATCAATCCTTTGTAAAAAGCTGGCATAATGCTCTGGTCTTTGCCCAACCTGACAAAAAAAGTTGCAATAATAGAAGCTAGAGTTGCGATTGACCCCAAAAGCAAAGGAAGTATGATCGCTTCTGGCAAACTCGGGAAAAACAATCCTCCCAAAACCATGGCTGCCACAATTGTTATTACATACGTTTCAAAAAGGTCAGCTGCCATTCCTGCACAGTCTCCAACATTGTCGCCAACCAGATCAGCGATAACTGCCGGATTCCTCGGATCGTCTTCTGGAATTCCTTTTTCCACCTTGCCAACCAGATCAGCGCCCACATCCGCTGCTTTTGTGTAAATTCCACCCCCCAGCCTGGCAAAAACGGAAATCAAGCTTGCGCCAAATCCTAAAGCGATTAAAGATTTCAAATCCTGGGTCAAAAGATAAAAACCGGAAACAGAAAGCAAACCCAAGCCAGCAACCAAGAATCCTGTTACTGAACCTCCTTTGAAAGCTAAACTTAAAGCTGATTTTAATCCGCCTTTGGCTGCTTCAGCCACTTTAACGTTGGCTTTGGTCGAAACAACCATACCGAGATATCCCGCTAGACCAGAAGCTAAGGCGCCGATCAAAAAGCCGATTGCTATTTTAAAACCTAAAGCTATCAAAAGAATGAAAAATATAATAACAGCCACAACCGCGCAGGTCTTGTGCTGCCTTTTTAAAAAAGCCATGGCTCCCTCTTTGATCGCCTGGGAAATTTCAATCATCTTGCCAGAGCCAGAAGAAGCCTTATTTATTTCTTTAATCAGAAAGTAAGCGAAAACTAAAGAGAAAACGGAAACGATTATTGGAATGAATATCATAAATGTAAGATTATTGATTATTATTTTTTAACCTTTTTGGTCTCTTTCTTTTTTGGTTTCTTTGTTTCTTTTTTCTCTTTTGGTTCCTCTTCTTTCTTTTCTTCTTTTTTTTCTTCTCCGGCATAGCCCTCTGCTTTAACGTCTATTTTCCAACCAGTTAGCTTAGCTGCTAATCTTACGTTTTGTCCGTCTTTGCCGATAGCCAAGGACAACTGGTCTTCAGGAACAATAACTATGGCTTTGCTTTTCGGCATTATCTTCACTTCCAGGACTTTGGCCGGAGAAAGGGAATTGGCAATGTATTTTTCCGAGTCTGGCGAGTACTCGATAATATCGATCTTTTCTCCTCCCAATTCATTAATTACCGCCATAACCCTTGTTCCTTTCTGACCAACCATGGAACCTATCGGGTCTATTCCTTCGGTTTCGGAACTGACAGCTATCTTTGAACGAAAACCCGCTTCTCTGGCAATTGACTTTATCTGGACCTGGCCTGAAGAAACTTCCGGAGCTTCAAGTTCAAAAAGCTTTGAAATTAATTTAGGATAAGCTCTTGATAAAAGTATGACAGGACCCCTGGGCGTTTCTTCAACTTTTAAAAGAAAAACTTTAAGGCGCTGTCCGGGCCTGTAGAATTCCCCTGGCACCTGCTCTTCCCTGGGCAAGATTCCCAAGGTTTTGCCGATATCCATAAAAACATTCCTTCCTTCGATTCTCTGGACAATGCCTGAAACTATTTCTCCTTCTTTTGATTTGTATTCCGTAAAAATGCTTTCTTTTTCAGCTTCCCTTATCTTTTGCAAGATAACCTGTTTTGCGGTTTGGGCGGCGATCCTGCCGTAATCCTTTTTTTCTTCCAAATCAGTTTCCAGCTCTTCGCCAACTTTTATTTTAGAATTTATCTTTTTGGCTTCTTCGAACATAATGTGCTTTTCCAAATTAAAGCGGATCTTTTTATCTTCTGCTTCGGATATTAATCCTTCTTCTTTGCGCCTCGTCGGCGCATCCGCTGAAGAGGCGGACATTTTCTCCAATTCTTCTTCCGAATAAATCATTTTCTTGTCTACGACTATCTTTACTTGTTTAAACTGAACGTCGCCTGATTCCGGATCAAGTTTGGCTTTGATTATCTGGCCCTTTTTCCCGTAGTCTTTTTTATAGGCTGCGGCAATGGCTACCTCAATGGTTTCCAAAACCTTTTCAGGCGAGATGCTTTTTTCTTCGGCGATCTGGGCGATGGCCGACATGAAATTTTTAATGTCAAACATGGAGTTTTTATGAAATAAAAACGAACATGAAAAAGAGGATTTATCCTCTTTGACTATATGCTTTTAAAAAGTGCCCGCAACTTTTGCGGACTAATTAAATGATAGCAAAACAAAACAAACCGTCAATAGGGAAAATATCAAATGTGGACCCGGGCGGATTTGAACCGCCGACTTCCGCGATGCGAACGCGGCGTTCTACCACTGAACTACAGGCCCAGCTTTCGGGGTGCTGGGAATTGAACCCAGACCGCAGAGTCCCGAACCCTGTATACTGCCGTTATACTACACCCCGTCTAATTTAAGTAACCCAGTATTTTTTCTTTGTCATTTCGTCTCTCTTGGTCTCTATTTTTTCTCTTTCTGCTTTTGCTTTTGAAGAAAAAGAGATAATTTCCTTTTCCGATAATTCACCTAACTTTTTAATCTCTTTTTCCAGAAATTCTTTTTTGTTCTTTTCAGGATCAGCTAAAACGTAACTTAATAAAATATCCAGTATCTGGCCTACTTTCGGCCCTGATTTGATATCCAAAACCTTCATCACGTCTTTTCCGTTGGCCTTCAGCATTTTAGCTGAAATCGGATCCTGGGAAACCTTGTCAATTATATATTTCAAATGCCTTAATTTGTAAGGTTCAGCCTTGGGAACGCCAGAGCCTATCCTGTCTGCCATTCTCACCTGTAAGAGCTCTTCCATGTTTTCCGGACCTGCTTCGCGGACCAATCGCCTGACCGAACCTTCGCCGACCTCTTCAGGATTATAGTAGAAAAGATGGTATCTGACCAGCCTGACTATCTTTTCAATGTCTTTTTTGGGAAATTTCAAACGGTTCAATATTTGATAAGTCATTTTCGCTCCGATTATCTCGTGGCTGTAAAAAGTAGAATCCTGGCCTTTTCCTCTCTTGGATCTCGGCTTGCCGACATCATGAAACAAAGCAGCCATTCTTACGTGCTTGTTGAAATTCTTTTTGGCTGCATAATCCAAAGATTTCAGATAGTGGTCATAGCATTCATATATATGATGCTTGTTCTGGGAAACTTTGTATCCTTCTTCCAGTTCCGGAATAATATACTTTAACAATCCCAATCCCCTTAAAAGATCTATGCCCTCAGCTGCCCTTTCTGACATGACAATTTTTATTAATTCGTCTCTGATTCTTTCTTTGGAAATTTCCTGAAGGAGCAAGGCATTCTTTTTTATGGCTTGAGCTGTTTTTTGCTCAATCTGCCATTTGGCAAAACCGTTTAAAGTGGTGAAAAATCTGACTCCTCTCATCATACGCAAGGCATCTTCTGAAAAGCGCTTTTGCGGATCGCCGACTGCCCTGATTAATCTTGCTTTTAAGTCTTTTTGCCCGTTAAAAGGATCTTCTATATCATATTCCTTGCCTTTTAAGGCTAAAGCAATGGCATTGACTGTAAAATCCCTTCTTGCCAAATCTTCTTTTATGGTTTTAGCGAATTTAACTTCGTCAGGATGCCGTTTGTCGCTGTATTTCGCTTCAGAACGGTAAGTTGTAATTTCAACTTCTTTCAGTTCTTTGGCTTTACTATTGGTCTTAACAGTCACTGTCAGGAATTTGTTCTCGTAAAAGCTCTTTGAAAACAGTTTTTGTATTTCTTTTGGTTTGGCGTTGGTAGCAATGTCCCAGTCTTCCGGCTTAGCTTTTCTTAAAATATCCCTGAGGCAACCGCCAACAATATAAGCCTGAAAACCAGCTTTTTTCAGTTTTTCAATAATAGTTTTTACCTCTTTTGGAATCAGCATACCCCGCATATCAACCTCCAGAACCAAACGCTTATTCGCAAGATTGATTCTGAATTAATTAATTATTATATCCCCTTCATACCGCCGCCAGTTGCATTTATTGTGTTGCGTTTGGTTTGTTTTGCGAATAACTGGAGGTTGTATTACGGGGCATATTCTCATCTTATCTTAAAAACTTGTTTTTTTCAATTAATCTGCTATCATTAGAAAATGATGCGCGCCCCCGTGGCGTAATGGATAGCGTGTAAGTCTTCGGAACTTAAGGTGAGGGTTCGAATCCTTCCGGGGGCACAGACAAGCCCCTGTATCTCAATTGGTAGAGCAGATCCCTCTTAAGGATAAGGTTCCGCGCCTGTCCCGCACCAATTATGCCCTGCTAGCTCAATTGGTAGAGCAGATCCCTCTTAAGGATAAGGTTGCAGGTTCGAGCCCTGCGCGGGGCACAGCAATAATTTTTAAACAAAAACATATGCTTTCACAACAAGAAAAAGAAAAAATAATCAAAAATTACAAGTTGCACGACGTAGATACCGGTTCTCCGGAAGTGCAGGTTGCTTTATTAACCGAAGAAATAAAACAGCTGCTTTTGCATTTAAAAATGCACGCCAAAGACGTCCACTCAAAAAGAGGACTATTGAAAATGGTTTCAAAAAGGAGAAGCCTGCTCGGTTATTTAAAGAAGGAAAGTGCAAAAAGATATAACAGTATAATCAAAAAAATAGGATTGAAAAAATAAACATGGTTATCAAACATTCAGGCCAAAGAGTGGCCGTATTGATCGACGTTCAAAATCTTTACCATTCTGCTAAAAATCTGCATGGAGCCCGAGTTAACTTCGGAGCCATTTTAAAAGTGGCTGTTTCCAACAGAAACCTAATCAGGGCTTTTGCCTATGTCGTCAAAACAAAGACTGGGGAAGAAAAACCTTTTTTTGAAGCTTTGATAAAACTGGGCATTGAAACCAGGGTCAGGGATCTGCAGGAGTTTTTCGGAGGATTAAAAAAAGCTGACTGGGATGTCGGCATTACGGTTGACGCTATAAGAATCTCCCAGAGCTGCGATGCTATTGTTTTGTGCTCAGGGGACGGCGACTTCTTCCAATTAGTGGAATATCTGAAAAACCAAGGAAAAAGAGTGGAAGTTGTTGCTTTCGGCAAATCATCTTCTTCCAAGCTGAGAGAATCAGTTGATGAATTCGTTGATTTGGAAGAAAATCTGGACAAATATTTATTAAAAACAAGATAATGTTCAATGAATTTTTAATAGTCGAAGAGATAAATCTCTTCTTAATTCGCTAACGCTCATGAAAAAAGAAACTTTTAAATTAGAAATCGGCGGCAAAGAGTTAAAGGTTGAAATCAGCAACTTGGCTGAACAAGCTTCGGGCAGCGTTTTGGTTCAATACGGAGAAACTACTGTTTTGGCCACGGCTGTCATGTCTGACTTTGAACGGGAAGGAATTGATTTTTTCCCTTTGACTGTTGAATACGAAGAAAGATATTATGCTGCCGGCAAGATATTAGGTTCAAGATATCTACGCAGAGAAAGCCGGCCTTCAGACGAAGCTATTCTAACTGCCAGATTCATCGACAGGGCGATAAGGCCCCGTTTTCCTAAAAACCTGAAAAGAGAAATCCAAGTAGTGGTTACCTGCCTTTCCTGGGACGGGGAGAATGATCCTGATATTGTCGGATTGATTGCTGCTTCCATGGCTCTTTCCATTTCTGACATACCCTGGGCAGGGCCAATAGCCATTCTCAGAGTAGGCAGGGATGAAAAAGACTTTATTATCAACCCGACTTACGGAGAGCGGGAAAAAGCTGAATTGGATTTGGCCATTGCCGGACTTTCCTCGCCCTTAGCCAAGGATCTGGGCAACGATAAAGACGATGACATTTTAATCAATATGATTGAAATGGAAAGCAATGAAATAGAAGAGGACACTGTTTTGAAAGCGGTTGATTTTGCCAAGCCTTTCTTAAAAAAGCTTATTGGTTTTCAAAAAGAAATTACTCAAAAATCCGGCAAAGAAAAAGTGGTAATCGAGAAAACTCCCAGAGACGAAAACCTGGAAAAAGACATTAGGGATTTCCTGGGAAATAAACTGGAAAAAGCTTTCTTTCAAAAAGACAAAAAAAGCCAAATGGACGAAGTCAACCAACTGAGGGATGAGCTAATTTTTCATATCCAAAGCAAGAGAGGCGAGGCGATGAGAACCTCGTTCTCATCTTCTTCTTTACCTTCGCTTTCGCTTCGCGTAAGCTCGGTTTTTGAAGAAGAAATTGAAAAAATGATCCACGAAAGCGTTATTAAATCTGGCAAAAGGCCTGATTCCAGAAAAATTGACGAGGTAAGGAACATAGAATGCGAAGTAGGATTATTGCCCAGAACCCACGGCTCAGGATTATTTGTCAGGGGCCAAACCAAAGCGCTTTCCATACTGACTTTGGGTGCTCCGGGAGACGTCAGGCTTCTTGAAGGAATGGAAACTACCGGCAAAAAAAGATTCATGCACCATTACAACTTCCCTCCTTATTCTTCTGGCGAAGTAAAGCCGATGAGGGGCCCGGGCAGAAGAGAAATTGGCCACGGCATGCTGGCAGAAAAAGCTTTAATGCCTTTAGTGCCCGGTTTTGATAAATTTCCGTACACCATCCGTATAGTTACTGAAATCCTTTCTTCCAACGGTTCAACTTCCATGGCTTCTGTTTCAGCGGCCTCTTTGGCTTTAATGGATGCTGGCGTGCCGATAAGCAGGCCGGCTACTGGTATTGCCTTGGGGCTGATGGCTGATTTGAAAGGAAACTACAAAATATTAACCGACATTCAGGGACCAGAAGACCACCACGGAGACATGGACTTTAAAGTCGCTGGAACGGAAAAAGGAATTACTGCCATTCAAATGGACGTTAAAATCCAGGGGATCGGCAAGGAAATTATTTCAAACGCTTTGATTCAAGCTAAAAAAGCAAGATTGCAGATTTTAAGCGAAATGACGAAAGTAATTTCCAAACCCAAAGAAAGCCTTTCTCCCCATGCTCCCAGGATATTAATTTTACAGATAAATCCTGTTAAGATAAGGGAGGTGATAGGCCCTGGCGGAAAAATAATAAATGAAATAATCGGGGAATGCGGCGTATCAATCGACATTGAAGATTCTGGCAGAATTTTCATTACCGCTGAAAAAGAAAAGGCAGCGGAAAAAGCTGCTTCCTGGATAAAAAATATCACCCACGAAGTCAAAGTCGGCGAAATCTTCCAGGGAAAAGTCAAAAGGATTCTGGATTTCGGCGCCTTTGTTGAAATGCTGCCAGGGCAAGAGGGCTTGGTCCATATCTCTCAGCTGGCCGATTACCACGTAAATAAAGTGGAAGACATCGTCAAAGTGGGAGATATTGTTCCGGTCAAAGTCATTTCAATTGACGAACAAGGAAGAATCAATCTTTCTTTAAAAGAAGCTAAAAGTCAATAAACCTCTATGGAAAACAATCCTCAGCCAGAAGAAAACAAAGAAGAAATGCTTGAGTTTTTAAAAAGGGGCGAGGCAAAAACAATGCAAAGAGACCTTGCCAAGCTGAGGGAGGGAGAAGCTGAAAAAGAAAAAACAAGAGTGGCTGCTTTGGGGGAAGTGAAAAAGGAAGCGCCAACAGAAAAACCAGGGGTTCTTTTGCCGAGAGAAGGCGCTATTCTACCGAAAGAAGCAGCTGCAGAAGAAGCTCCTCAAACCTTAATTCCCCAAACGCAAAAACCATCATCTTCTTTCAAAAAAATCCTGATCAGAATATCAGCTGTTGTTATTATTTTACTTCTTGTTGGTTTTTTCTACTGGCTTTTTGCTGTAGGCAAATTGCCCAAAGGAGAAATAGCCAGGCCGGAAACAGAAATTGTAACGGAAGCCACGCCGACCGAGGAAGTCGTCGAGGAACCAAAAATTGTCATTCCTGTTTCCTTGATTTCAACTGGCTCTACTGAAACCATGGAGATTACGAATGCAGCAGCCATCCCCCAGATGTTTCCCCAGATTATGCAAAAAACCTATGAGGATGGATATGCGAGGATTCTTTTCCAAAATACGGCAGAAAACAAAATTGTCGGTTTAAATGAATTTCTCGGAGCATTTGCGGTGAAAATTCCAGAAGAAGTTTTAGCCGGATTAGAAGATGACTTTACTTTATTTATCTACTCAAGCAAGGGAGTTAACCGCCTGGGCTTTATAACAAAAACAAAAGGAGATATTTCTCCTTTAATGATTTCTTGGGAATTGACAATGGAAACAGATACAGAAACCCTCTTTGCCGCTCTGGGCAAAGAAACTAAGGCCCTGGCTTCTTCTTTCAAAAACAGCTCTTACCAGGGAAAAAGCTTCAGATTTCTGACCATTTCCAAAGAAGATTTCGGAATCTGCTACACCCTGCTTGATGATTACTTTGTTTTTGCCACCTCTTTTGAAAGCATGAAAAAAACGTTTGAGGCAGTAGATGCGGTAAAACTGGAAAAACAAATCGGCCAGCTATTTATTGTCGGATTTGACGGAACCACTTTAACGACTGAACTGGCAGATTTCTTTAAAAAATACAGGCCAGGAGGCGTTCTTTTGCTGTCAAAAAACATTGAAAACGAGGAGCAGTTAAAAAAACTCATTGGCGATTTGCAAATTCTTTCTTTACAGGAAACCGGCCTGCCTCTTTTTGTCGCTGTTGACCAGGAGGGCGGCACTATTTCCAGGATAGACTTCCTCCAGGAAAAAACTGCTCAGTCGGAAATTGAATCAGTTGACCGGGCTTTTCAAATAGGTTCAACAAGAGGCCAAGAATTGAAAGAATTGGGAATAAATCTCAATCTGGCTCCGCTTTTGGACCAAGTCCAAGAAGGAGATTTTCTTTTTGAAAGAACCTTTGAAAAGGATGCGCTAACTTCAGGCAATTTGGCAAAATCTTTCGTTGACGGCCAGAAGGGTGCTGGCATTCTGACTGCTATAAAACACTTCCCTGGGTACTCCGGAATCGCTTTTAACCCCGAGGAGTCCTTAGCTGAAATAAGCACATTGCCTGTAATATCCCAATTTAAAAAAGCAATGCAGGCTAACCCAGAATTCGTCATGACTGCCAATATGGTATATACCAATCTGGACACTTCCTTACCTTTTGCCTTTTCTTCAAATGCCATCCAGTATTTAAAGAATAACTTGGGCTCAAAAGTAATAATTATGACAGACGATTTGGCGCAAACCTATCTTTCGGACAAATTCTCTTTAAAGGATATTGTGACAAAACCGATTGAAGCTGGCGTTGATGTCATGATTTTTTCCGGCTGGGAGATAGGCGCAGCAGAAGGCCTGGATGCTTTTGCTGATGCTTTCAGAAACGGAGAAATATCCAAAGATAAAGTGGAAGCAGCCATATTAAAGATTATTAATATTAAAAACAGCTTAATGTAATGGACAAAAAACTGCTGAATCAGTTAAAAGAAAAGTTAGAACAGGAAAAAAAGAACATTGAATCGCAATTGGAAAAATTCGCCAAGAAAGACGACAAGGTCAAGGGAGACTGGGATACACGCTTTCCCAGCTTTGACGGCGGCGAATCGGGCTCAGCCGCTCTGGAAAAAGCGGCAGACGAAGTGGAAGAATACAGCACGCTTTTGCCCTTGGAATACAATCTGGAAAACCAGCTAAAAGACATTAATCTGGCTTTAGATAAAATAACAAAAGGCACTTACGGAAAATGCGAAAACTGCAAAGGAGAAATAGATAAAGAAAGGCTGAAAGTTTATCCTGCAGCCAGGCTTTGCATGAAGTGCGAAGGAAAATAGTATATATATGTATTAAAAAACGCCTCGATCAAGAGGCTTTTTTGTTTTAACCATAAAATCAATTAGAATAATTGCTGACCTAAATAGTACAGAATATGTTTTATATGACCGTCCGTAAAAAGAGTTAGTATATAAATCGCAATAGGCATGGAATTTTTATCTGTTAAAAGGGTTCTTGGCACCGGTTACTCCAAAGTGAACGTGGCATCCGGTAGACATTCCAGCTCCCGGCGTTCCTGGTTTACCGCCCATTAGAGCAACAATCTGGCCCTGGGAAACAACCTCTCCCGGGCTTACCAAGCTAGCAGAAAGGTGACCGTACATTGTCACCACTCCGTTGGGGTGCAATATTGTTAAGTTGCTGCCAGCTCCGCCAAAAGCCCATCTTGAAGTAGAGCTTGTCATCTGAACTTTCAAAACAGTACCAGCTGCAACCGCTCTAATCGGATCTCCGCACTTGCCGCCAAAATCAATTGCATTATACCAGTGAAGCCATTGGGTAATACGGCAAGCTGAGTGAGGGCAGATGAAATAGCTGCTGGCCAAAGGAACGCTGCTGGGTGCCTGCTGTTTTTGGATTGTTACAGAAGGCATGGTGCCGTTTGGCACAACAATAATATCACCGACATATACAGCATTTTCATTAGCTAAGTCGTTAAAAGCGATAATATCATCTGTTTTCCCCTTGTAAGTCTGGGCAATACTGGATATGGTATCTCCTGATTTTACGTGGTGGACCATACCGGAAACAGGCAGAATAACCAGTTTTTGGCCGGGTTTTACCACTGAGTTTTTATTCAAATCGTTTGCCCCAAAAATGGTATCCATGGAAATGTCGAATTTCTCGGCTAAAGACCATAAAGTGTCTCCCTCTTCAACAATATACTCAGTAATCACTTTTTCAACGTCTTCTGATTCATAGCCCGTAACCAGGGCTCCCAAAACCTGGGAGGAGAAAGTGTTCGGAGGAGTGGAAGCTATCATGCTGTTGTTCCCGATTAAAACAAATTCCGGGGATTCTGACGAAAAGCTTTTTATCGGAGCACAAAATAAGTTGCTTTCCTGAATGTTTTCCTCAACTAAACAAAGATCGCTTTTCTCAGCATAAGAATTCAAAACTAAAGTAGGGCTGAAACTGACAAAAACAAATAAAAAAAGAGCAATTATGCCCATACAAAGACAAGGAGCCTTTAGAGAGCCCTTGGTTTTTTTGCAAACGATATTAAACAGCTTGTTGCTACTCAGATAGTCAATCATTATAAACTTCTTTTAGGTTACGCTTTCAATGGGGAAAGTCAAGGGTAAAAAGCTCAGGTTTTCCACACCGCAAAATGATGCTAAAATGCTTTTAATGGACCCCGTTAGAAGTCCTGGGCAGAAAAAATTGTAGAAATTTTTTCTGCTTTAAACAACGGGGTAAAATTAGAAAATAAAGTTTGTCTGAAATTGGCTATCTGCTATATAATGACAGACTTCTAACGGGGTGGACCTGTCTTATAAGAAAAATATTAAAAATCTTCTGAAAAGCAAGCAAGTTAAGCCGACAAAGAGACTGGGACAGAACTTTTTAGTAGATAGCAAGATAATCAAAAATATCATTAAGGCAGCCGACTTGAATTCAAAAGATTTTGTTTTGGAAATCGGGCCTGGCTTGGGAGTTTTAACAAAAGAACTGGTTCAAAGGGCTAAAAAAGTAATTGCCGTAGAAAAAGACAAGAATATGGTCAAGTTGCTGCAAGAAAATTTGAAGGCTAAAAACTTAGAAATCATTAATAAAGACATTTTAAAGTTCGTTCCTGAATTTAAAAACTACAAAATAGTAGCTAATCTCCCTTTTTATCTGACTTCTCCAGCTATCCGTCGCTTTCTTGAGGCTATTGATAATCCTCCCCAACAAATGGTTTTAGTTGTTCAAAAAGAAGTAGGACAAAGAATCTGCGCCAGTCCTCCGAGAATGAGTATTTTAGCTGTTTCTGTTCAGGCTTACGCTAAAGCAGAGATCTTAAGCTATATTTCCAAGAAATCATTCTGGCCTGAACCGAAAGTTGATTCTGCTGTCATCAGAATTACTCCATGCCTTTCAAATTATGTCTATATTTCTCCTGAAAAAAGGGAAGTATTCTTTAAAATTATCAAAGCTGGATTCTGCCAGCCGAGGAAGCAATTGATAAACAACTTTTCTAAAAGCTTAAAGCTTGATAAAGAAAAAGTCAAGAAATGGCTCTTGAAAAATAAAATCCAACCTTCTCAAAGAGCTGAAACTCTTGATATAAAAAATTGGATAAGCTTAACTGAAACTTATTTTAAAGGAATGACTTTTATAGATTTAATGACTTGAGCTCCAATGACTGGTCGGCTTGTCCTATAAACTTCACAATTACCGGTAAAGTTCCCATGGTCAAAAGCAACTAGTAAATATCCTTTATCTATCGAAAGAGATCTGACTTTTTCTGTTATACCAATACGAGTATCTGCATATGGGCCTGCTCCGAATGGCCAACATTTAGCGCCTCTTAAATATTCCCAAGGAAAAACACTCCAGCCTGCACAAAAAATCCCACAAGTATCTCCAAGGCCATTGCATTGTTGATAGCAATCTGCCCCACACTGCTTGTTATAATCATCTGCCTCATAAAGAACTACTGTATTGCTCCCTCCAGTTCCATCACCGCCACTACCTTTAGTAAAGACCTTGATCGAATAACCACCATCAGCTTGCGCGACATTGCATCCGGTTTCAAGACAAACAACGCAATTCCCTTGATAATTTGACTTGCTGAATAAAACTGCTCCGTACTGAATATCTCCAGCATTTTTGAACCTTACATCATTAACCTTCCCATCAAAAGCATCCAAGCTAGTAGCATCTCTCTGTACAAGTTTGCAATCTTTTTCTTCGTCACCCGCATTTTTACACAGCAAAACCTCGGCTGTCCCTACAGCTACTAAATCTGATCCTTTGTATTCAACAGAAATAGTTTTTAATTGAGGATTAATAGTGTTTAAAATCAAGTAAGAACCCAAAATAATAACCAGACCCATAATTCCAGAAAGCATCTGGCTGTTAGCATCTGACATGGTTGATGGATTTCCGGCAGAAGCTACGTAGCGTACGCCGCCAAGAACTAAAACAGCGAAAGCAATAAAGCCACAAATAACCACAGCAAAATTAAAAATATATTTTACGTAAGCTGGCAAAAGAGGAGTGGTATTAATCGCTGATTCTGAACCGATTGCGGGTAAAGGAACTTCTAAAGGACGGTCCTGCGCTGTCTGTGCTAAGCAAAAACCAGCTAAAAATAAGATTAACAAAGAAAATAAAGTAATTATTGAAAGTTTTTTAAACATATTTTCTTTAATTATACCACAAACTTTAATTAAATTTTAATACAAATTTATTCTGGACCATATTCACCCTTGCAACAGAATAAATTATCCATAAAATCTAAGTGCTCTGAGCTTGGACCATAACAAACAGTTATCACCGCTCCTTCTTCATCATAAAAAGGAAATTCTTTTGTCGCAAATTCCTTTATGCTTGAACAAGTAAAAAGCTCTTTCCAGATAACCGCTTCTCTTGTTTCCTCGAGTTTTATATAGGATTCTTGAGGATTATAGCAAGCTGTTATTTGGTTTTGGGCAGCTCTTAAAATTTGGAATATTTTTGATAGTTTTAAATACTCATCATCCACCCTTTCTTGGATAAGATTTACTAATTCTGTATAAGATGAGGATATTTCAGAATCTTTTTCTTTTATTTGATTATATTGGGAATTAATCTGTGATTTTTTTGGCTGATCTCCTGGGCAAACGCTTCCCGAACAGGAGTGAGACCTACACTCACTACAATCCTTCCATTTCTCACAATATATAACATTTCCATCTTCATCATGCCCGCAAGGCTCGTAGTATGGACACTGTTTTTTTATCCATTGGCATTGATGAGAACAGTTGGAAATAACGCAGTCTGTCGGATCACTTGTAGAAACCGTGTTGTCGCCAACTTCAATTTCTTCTTTTGCATTATCGTTAATATTATCTAATTCAACGAGCATTCTTCTAGCTAACTCTTCTGCACTGTCAACGTCCTTACCAATGAATATTTCCCTACTACACAATGTTGCGGCCTCAAAGGGCTCTATGTCTTTTTCAAACTCAATAATTGCATCAGCATCAATCTCTACAGAAGAAACAGTGTATAGCATTTCAGCGCAATAAAATGTTGTTAGCTCAAAAGGACTATCAGTTAAATAAATATACTCAAAAGGCCTTTCTTTTTCAAAATTCTCTATACCGTTACGTTCTGCCATATATTGAACATAAACTGCAAAATCCTTATAAGCTAAAATGAATTGCGGCTTGCCGTTTTTACTATCATTAAGCGCACAATTTTTCATCATTTCTTCAGCTGATAACAAATCTTCATATATCTGTCTGAAGCCGATATATTCGTCGTCTTCTTCAGTTGAACCGTTAATTTCCCTGTCCAGTTTTTTCTGCCAAAAGACAAGCCCGTCTTCTTCGTTGTTAATAAGTGTGTCAATTTCGTTTCTTTTTGCCTCAATTGAACTCTTGTTTGGACAAGGATTGCCAGTACACTGCCCTGCATGGCAAGCTGCCTGAGAAACCGGAATAGCTGATGAACATTGAGATTGCAACTGACTGCAGGCGCATTGAGCGATTAAAGAATTTAATTCTTTTGTTCTTTGCTCAATCTTATTTGAAATGTCTCTGACTTTTTTGGAAAAATCTTTTAAATTAGCTAATCTTTTTTCTAAAAAAAGTCTTTGGATTAATGCGCCTATTGGAATTTCCGTGTAAGATAAAGTTTCTTTTTCTAGAGTAGGCGTTTCTACAAATTCACCTTCAGTTTTTATTATTTCCGGCGCTGCCAGCATAGTTAATTCTGGATTAATACTCGTTAAAAGCATATAGGAAGTAAGAAGCACTAAAAGGCCGACAAAAGCAGCGAACATTTGTTCTCCAGCATCTTTTTTAAAGGCAGGAATACCAGTTGAAGTTATATATTTTATTCCTCCGGCAACAAAACCAGCAAAAGCAATTAACCCGGCAATAATTATTGATAGATTGAATATATATTTTACGTATGCTGAAAGCCCAAAAAGGGTTGTTTCAGGCTTCAATCCTCCGGCTTCAGGATATTCAACCTCCAGGGGTTTTTGAGCAAAAACAAAACTAGCAACAATCAAAGAAAAAACAAGAACAAAAAGAAAAGAAAATACTTTCAGCTTCTTCATTGCTTTATCATAGCAAGTTTTATCTTCTTGACCAATGATTGTCTTTCTTTTTTCTTTTATAGTATGATATAATAAAACAATTAATTTTATGGGTCCAATAGTTAGTGCGCTTGCCAGCGCTTTATCAGGTGTTGCTGCCAGCGTGGCCGGCTTAATTTTAAATATTGGAGGTATAATTACTGGTGCTTTTTTGTGGCTTTCTGTTAATATTTTAAATTGGGTTCTTTCTCCTAATTTTATTTCTCTTTCTTACACTGATCCAGCTAACAATGCTTTTCTCGATGTGGGATGGAGTTTAACTAGGGATTTTGCCAACATTATCATTGTTTTAGCTTTGGTGGTTATCGGCTTGGGAACAGCCCTAAGACTTACTGGTTATCAAGCACAAAAGGCTTTGCCAATATTAATCCTTATCGCTCTTTTAATTAACTTTACTCCGGTTATCTGCGGCGTAATCGTTGACGCTGCAAATATTTTAATGACTTTCTTCGTCGGAGATGGATTTGCCGGAGGTAACTCTTTTATAAATTCAGCCAATAGTCAATGGTCTAACATTGAAAGTATGGCTGGCAGAGGAAAACTCTGGGATCCCATTGCCTCTGGCGAAGCAATAGCTGCTGCTGCCGGTGCTCTTGCTTTAATAATTTTTAATGTTTATGCTGGCTTAATCTATCTGCTGTTTGCTCTCTTATTTATGGTCCGTTATGTGGCTATTTGGGTATTAGTTATTCTTTCGCCGCTTGCTTTCGCTTGTTACATTTTGCCTGATACCAAAAGCGTCTTTACTCAATGGTGGAAACAGTTTATCCAATGGTCATTTATCGGGGTAGTCGCCGCTTTTTTCTTATATTTAGGAGACCACTTTTTAATGGTAACTCAAAACCCTGAATTTCATTCTGCAGCCTCAACTCTCTCAGAAGTTGGCAGCGCCCCAGGTCTATCAGGAATAATTAATAACATCATGCCTTTCGCTGTTGTCGTTGTGTTCTTAACAATAGGGTTGATGCTGACTTTATCTTCTAGCGCTGCTGGAGCTAGCGGTGCAATGAACCTCGCAAAGAAAAGTGCGCCAAATGTTGGGAAATGGATGGGCAAAAAGGGTTTGGCTTTTGCCAGAGATAAAACTCCAGCAGGAGTAAGAAGATGGGCAGAAAGACAAGCAACTGCTAAAAAATGGGGAGAAGGAGAAAAAGGAGTAAAAGGTGCATTAAAAAGAGCTGCCAGTGATCCTCTTGCCAGGGTTCGACGCACCATGGGAGGAGTAGTAACTGGAGCCTTAAACGAAAAATTAGACACTGACACGGCTTATAAGAAAGCAAAGGAGCAAGGCATTGCCACTAATACAATAGCCTTTAACAAAGCAACTGATGCTGAAAGAGTTGGAATAATGAAGGCAATGCGTGAAAAAGGCAAGTCGACAGAATTTCTTAAGGGTTTGCCAGAAAAAGAAAAATTAAAGACTTATGAAAAAGCAATAAGAATGGGAGACGAAGACACAGCCGAAGCAATGGCAAGGGGCAGCTTTGATCAGACCGGCGATTTCGAAAAAATCCTAAATCAGATTGAACCAGGCAAATATAATGCAAAAGGGCTAACAACGGCAGATATAGATAGGGACTATACTTCCTACGCCGATAAACTAATTAAAGAGACTGCAACAGAAGACCAAATAAAAGATTACCAAGAGAAATGGTATGAAAAAACAGACAGCCAAGGGACAAAGATGATAGAACACGTCTATAAGTCTCCCTCTTTTGGTGCCAAGCAACATGCTTTTGCTGCCCTACACCATGGTCCGGGATTTGAAAATGGATATTTGAAGTTTGGACAGGATAAAGGAGTAGACTGGCACTTTGAGACTACGGCTGGAAGAGCGAATGCTCCTCACGCGCTAAATATTCTTAGCAGCACGCCCATGCAATCACTAGGAAAGGGCTGGACTGGCCTTAACGCCCAAGAAATTAAACAAAGAACTCTTGCGAATAATATAATAAGAGAAAGTCCAGTATTAACCAACGCAAAAATTAAGGGAGCAAGCCTAGACAAAGTTTTTATAAAATATTCTAAGCTTAGGAATGAAGTTAAAAACTATCAGGGTCGAGCTCCAGTGGAAGTCAAAAGGGAAATGCAAGACATTAGAGATGGGTTAGAAGCAGCAAAAAATGGACTACGTACAGATCCAAAGGAGTTAGATAGATTTGAAGAAATAGAAAGAATAATGAAATACAATCCGAAACCTTAAAAATTTAAAAAGAAAAAGGAGGGAGAACATGCTTATTCTCGCCTCCTCGAAGCAACAGAACTACGGATTCGCTTGACGCTGACGCTGACGTTCCGCCCGATTGGCGGCATCAACATCAAGAACTCGCCCCTGCATGCGAAGGAGCAGTTCCTCCGCCTTGACCACAGCCAATTCTTGACCCACATGGTCAAGTTGTCGATTGATTATCTCTATCTGGGTAGCAAAGAGTGCTGCCATAGGAGATGGGGTTGGGACTGCTGGGACTGGTGATGGAACCTGCTGAGGCGCAGGTTGCTGTTGTGACCTCCGCGCAACCACCATCGATACAATTGCCACAACTGCAATGCAAATGCCTATAATGGTAAAAACTATATTCACTTTTCCCTCCTAAACGTTCGTTAACTATATTATATATCATATTATAAATTTGTCAATACATATGGCCAAACAATATACACAAGAAGAATTATTGAAACTTTATGAAAATTTGCCAGAAGAACTAAAAAGAGCGATGCTCGGGATAGACACTTCTGACCACATTTGGGATATCTGCGAGAGATATGAGCTTTATGAGGTTTCAAAAGTAGCCAAGCTAGTCGGCGATGTTCTGCTTGGCATTTTAATGCCGGAAAATTTTCAAACAGAACTGGAAAAATCATTAAATATAGAAAAAGAAACAGCCCAAAAAGTAACTCAAGAAATAAACAGATTCATCTTTTACCCTGTCAGGCCTATTTTAGAACGGTTACATGAAATCAAAGTGGCTCCCGAGCAAAAACCGACCGCAAAACCAATAGCGACAGAAGAAACAGAAGAAAAAATTGAAACGGAAAAACCAATAGAACAAGAAAAACCGTCAACTCCGTCTTCTCAAGACACTTACCGAGAGTCTATCGAATAAATATGTCCCGTAGAGAAATTTCGGATGATTATGTTCTACAACTATGTTCTACAAAGTGAAAAGAGTAATAATATCTACGTGGGCTATACCGCAAACTTAAGGAAAAGATTGAAAGAACATAATCAAAGGTTGAATCGGTCAACAAAACCATATAGTCCTTGGAAATTAATTTATTATGAGGATTGTCTTGACAAAAACGATGCAAAACGCAGAGAGCGTTATTTAAAGACAAGCCGAGGTCAAAGATTATTAAAACGAAGGATAAAAGATTATCTCTACAAATTAGAGGGATAATCCGAAATTCTTCTACGGGGTATGCGCTTTACAGTGCCACAATTTATAGAGCACGAGGCGAAAATCGTCGGCCCTCTTACTTTTAAGCAGTTTATCTTCATCGGTATAGCTGTGGGCATTTGTTTTGTTTTCTACTTTACCTTTCCTTTCACCTACTTTTTGATGGCTTCTATGGTTCTACTGAGCGCAGCAATGGGACTGGCTTTTTTAAAAGTCAACGGAAAGGCTCTTCCTATACTTTTGTTTGATTTTTTGAAATTTTCCATAGCGCCTAAAATGTACGTCTGGAAAAAGAAAGAACGCCAAGTAGTGGTATATAAAAAAAGTGAGCTTTCTCCGGAAAAACCAGAAGAAGAGAAAAAAGAGGAATCTCACGTAAGAATGGTTATGAGAAGCAGATTAAAAAAAATGCAAACTGATATTGAAACGCATACAAAATAAATGGATAAATCAAGCAGCCAACAATTTTTGGAAATAGAACAAATAAAGGAAGGTTTTTTACTTTTGAAAAACAAATCATTAAGAGGCGTCTTAATGGTTTCTTCCTTGAATTTCGCTCTCAAATCAGACGACGAGCAGAAAGCAATAATCTACCAATTCCAGAACTTTTTGAATGGCTTGGACTTTTCCATTGAAATCGTCCTTCAGTCCAGAATATTGAATATCACAGGATACATAGACAAGTTAAAAGAAATGGAAAGACTCCAAACAAACGAACTAATGAAAATCCAGACAGCTGAATATAGAAAGTTCATTACCGAGCTGATCGGCAGCAGGCAAATCCTTTCCAAAATATTTTTTCTGACGGTTCCCTTCACCTTGGTTGAAATACCAAAACTTATCGGCAAAAAAGAAATTAACTTTGACGAAGACCATTTCCAAAGAGCAAAATCCCAACTTTGGCAGAGAATGGAATTCGTGGCTGTGGGATTAAGAAGATGCGGCCTGCAGTGCTCTCCTTTAAACACCCTTGAGTTGATAGAGCTATTTTGGAGCCTTCATCATCCTGACGAATCAGAGGTCGGATATTATCCTGATATTCCGCCGGAAATAATCAAATAATTATGGATTTATCTTTTTTAAACAATTTAACTAAAAAGAAAAAGAAAGAAGATCCTTCAGAAAAGATTTTTGAAACTCCGATGATAGAGGCAAAAGACATTATTGCCCCTTCTTCGATTTTCGTAAAACCGGACCATTTAATGGTCGGGAAAAGAATTGCCAAGTCCTTTTTCATTTTCTCTTATCCAAGATACTTAAGTACTGCCTGGCTGTCGCCGATAATCAACCTTGACCAACCAATGGATGTCAGTTTTCACATTCATCCGATTGAAACAGGTCTTGTTTTGAAGCAATTAAGAAGAAAAGTAACAGAAGTCCAGGCTGAAATTATGGAAAAGGAAGGCAAGGGACTGGTAAGGGATCCTGCTCTAGAAACAGCTTACCGCGATCTGGAAGATTTGAGAGACAGACTGCAAACAGCCCAAGAGAAAATGTTCAAGTTCGGACTTTATCTAACTGTTTACGGCAATACTTTTGAAGAGATAAAAAGCGTAGAAACAACCTTGAGGTCAATTTTGGAATCAAAATTGATATATATTAAACCCTCCCTTTATCAGCAAAAAGAAGGATTCAACTCAACCTGTCCTTACGGCTTGGATCAAATACAGGCCCACAGCCCGATGAATACAGGCCCGCTTTCTTCCACTTTTCCTTTCATTTCCTTTGATTTGAGTTCGAACGAAGGGACGCTGTATGGCATAAATATGCACAACAATTCTTTGATTCTTTTTGACCGTTTCAGTTTGGAAAATGCCAACAGCGTCATTTTCGCCAAATCAGGTTCTGGGAAATCCTACGCGGTTAAGCTGGAAATTATTAGGTCTTTGATGTTCGGCATAGAATGCATTATTCTGGATCCTGAAAACGAATACCAGGCCTTAGCTGATGCGGTCGGCGGCTCCTTCTTTAATATGTCTTTATCGTCTCCGCACCACGTCAATCCTTTTGATTTGCCAACTCCTAGGGAAGACGAAAAACCAGAAGACGTTCTCCGCTCAAACATTGTTAACTTGGTCGGGCTTTTAAGGATTATGCTGGGAGGATTAACAGCCGAAGAAGACGCTATTATTGACCAAGCTTTATTCGAAACCTATGCAGCCAAAGACATTACCCCAACGACCAATCCTGAACTTTGGAGAGAAAAAATTCCCCTGATGTCTGACTTTGAGCAGGTTCTTGAGGGGATGGAAGGAGCTGAGTCTTTAGTAAGAAGGGTTAGAAAGTTTTCCAAAGGAACTTTTTCAAAGTTTTTCAACCAACCCACTAATATTTCAATGGACAAGCCTTTCGTTGTTTTCGGGATAAGAGACATGGAGGATGAATTAAGGCCCATGGCCATGTTTATAATTATGAGATACATTTGGAATAAAGTGCGCTCTGAGCTGAAAAAGAGAATCCTAGTGGTTGACGAGGCCTGGTGGATAATGAAGTCAGAAGACGGAGCTTCTTTCCTTTTTGGTATATGCAAAAGAGCCAGGAAATACTGGCTGGGGGTAACGACTATTACCCAAGATATCAACGACTTTATGAAGTCAGAATACGGCAAAGCGATTATCACCAATTCATCCTTGCAGTTTTTAATGAAGCAGTCTTCTGCAACGGCTGATACTGTCCAAAAAACTTTTAATCTGACTGATGAGGAAAAGATATTATTGCTGGAATCGGCAGTTGGGGAAGGAATATTCTTTGCCGGGCAAAAGCATGTATTGATGAAAGTAATTGCTTCTTATACCGAAGACCAGTTTATTACCACTTCTCCGGAAGAAATTTTAAAGATCAAAGAAGCTAAAAAAAGATTAGAGAAACAATAAAATCATATGCCTAAATCGTCGCTTGAGATATTCTTCAGTCCGGAAGGTCTTATTATCTTGCCATTCGCCGTTCTCATCGACCTTATCGGCATAATCTTAGTCTGTTTTGGCTTGGACGATTTTTGGATAACTGATATTATTGCCTGGATGTTTCTTGGTGGCTGGAGTTTTCTCCGCTCCCAAATAATACCCGCCCAGGGCGCAGAACCGATTGATATATCCCAAATCAGAAAAGGAAAGACTGACTTTAAGAAACAACTGCAAGAAGCAAGGAGAATATCAAAAGAAACCAAAACAGCTCAAAAAGGAGCCAAGGCCGCCAAATGGGGCAAGAGAATCAAGTGGCTTGAATTTATCCCTTATGTTGGAGCGCTGCCCCTTTGGTCGGTATCTGTTTACATGACGATAAAGTACTCTTAAGCAAAAACCGTCCTTCCAGGGGCGGTTTTGGAAAACAAACTCTATTATCAATTAGGGGTGTGGTTTTATCACCGGTCTCCTCTCTATTCCTTCTCCAATACTCTCAGTAACTACGTCGCTTCTCTCCACCAACGTCATATGAATAATTCTTCTTTCGTAGGCTGACATTGCGGGCAGCTCTTTTTGTTTTTTGCTGAGAGCTACTTCGTCAGCAGTTGATATAGCTAACTCTTCCAGATATTCTTTCTTTTTCTTTTTGTAGTCGTTAATATCCAAATCAATATAAAATATCTCTGCTATTTTTCTTCTTAAAATCGCTTTTAAAAGATGCTGGATTTCAGTTAAGGTCTGACCTCCTTCTCCTATTAAAATTTGCGGCTCTTCAGTTTTTAGAGCTATGGGGATAGTCCCTTCTTTCTCTGACATAATTTCAACTTCAACGTTAAAAGTAGTTTTTTCAAAAAACTCTTTAACGGTTTTTTTAATTGTTTCAATGTTGTTAGAATCAAGCATTTTTCTCTTGTTTTTGCGGCTTCATGATTAAATACTGCTGGAAAATTGAAAAAAGAGCGGTGATCGCCCAGTAAACTCCGATGGCTGCCGGCAGCTTCCAAAGGATAAATACTGTAAAAAGAGGAAAAAAGTAAAGCATCTGTTTTTGCATCATGTTTGAAAACTGAGCCATCTGGTCTCCTTTGGTGGGTGATTTTTTGCTTTTTGGCATTAACATTCTTGTCTGGAAAAACTGAAGTATCCCAGCTAAAACAGCCAATACCAAGTTTGGTTCGGCAAGATTAATTAGCCCTAAAGATACTGGATTGATTTCTCCAGGAGAAGGAACAAAACTATAAAGAGATTTCATTGCTCCTGGGGCCAACCCCTCCCAAAAAACTCTGTAAAGAGCGAATAAAATCGGCAGCTGGAGCAAAAGAGGAAGGCATCCGCCAAGAGGATTAATCTTTTCTTTCTTATAAAAAGCCATCATTTCTTTGGCTTGCTGCTCTTTGTTATTCTTGTATTTTTGCTGGATTTCCTGGATTTGAGGCTGCAATTCGGCAAGCGCTTTCTGAGATCTGATTGATTTCAGCATTAAAGGATAAAGGATAATCCTGATAACAATCGTCAAAACAACAACAGCAACTCCGAAATCCTTTCCAGGCAAAAACTGATAAAGAAAAATCAAAGCGTTAAATAACGGCTGGTATAATAATGTATTAAAAGCGTTGATAAAAATTTCCATAAATTAGGGTAAGTCTATTCCTCCTTTATTGAAAGGGTTGCATTTTAAAATTCTCAAAAAACCTTTTTGCAGCCCTTTAAGCGTCCCGTATTTTTCTACTGCCTGATGGGTATAGCTCGAACAACTGGGGTAAAAACGGCAGTTGCTTCCCAAAACCGGAGAGATGAAACCCTTGTAAATGCTGATCATTCCGAGGGCTGCTGATTTTGCGATTTTATTATTCATTTTATATTCGCTTTGTTTAATAGTTTTTCTGCAATTCTTTTTGTTTCTGCAAAATCGTTTTTTTCCATTCCGGGAAGGGTAATAAATAAATTATCGCTGTCTGATTTCAATGAATTCAATCTGATTATTTCTCTCAGCCTTCTTTTAATTTTGTTTCTGATATTTGCTTTTTTGGCAACTTTTTGCGAAACAATGAAACCGAAGCGGTTCACCCCTAGATCGTTTCTCATCGTCTTCAAAATTAAAGAAGCTTCTTTAAAGGTTCTGCCTTTTTTAAAAATCTTTTCTATCTCTTTCTTTTTTCGGATTCTGTTTTTTTGGGGAAGCATGGTTATTTTAATCACTGACAACGATTTTTTTTCTGCCTTTTCTTCTCCTCCGACTCAAAATCCGCCTGCCGTTTTTCGTTTGCATCCTTTTTTGGAAACCGTGCTTCCTCTTTCTTGTTTTTGTTTTTTTGTGATAAGTAATAGACATAATATTATCTGCGGTTAAACACTAACTATCTTAACAAAAAAATTATCTACCGTCAATTATCGAAGATGAAGAAGGGGACTTCGTCCTCTTCGCCATTCACAGCTTTTCCTCAGTTTTTCAACAATTGTAGGCCTTTGCCTATTATTTTTAATCTATTTGACACTGTGATATAATACAGCAGTAAATCTACGACTCCAAAATAACCATGATCAAAGACGAACTTTGGCAAGCAGTGCTTGCCCAGCTCCAATTAAATATTTCCCAGGCCAATTTTGCCACCTGGTTTAAAGACACCAATATAACTACCTGCAAAGAAGGACAGATAGTTGTTTCTACTCCGAACTCTTTTGCTAAAGAATGGCTGGAAAACAAGTACGGAAAAACTATTTTTAAGATTCTATACAACCTGGATAAGGAAATTAAAGAAATTAAATATGTTGTCGGGAAAAATGAGTTGAAAGTTTTAAAAAAGCCCACTTTCTCGATGCCATCTGCCGGCCAGTTGGAATTCGAAGAGTTTGAAATTGACAAAGAAACAAATCTTAATCCCCGCTACACTTTTGAAAATTTCATCGTCGGGCCGTTTAACGAACTGGCTCACGCTGCCTCTTGGGCGGTTTCAAAAAAACCGGGCCAAGTTTATAATCCTCTTTTCGTCTATGGCGGGGTCGGGCTAGGGAAGACCCATCTTTTGCAGGCCATCGGTAATGCAGTGATTAAAAGCTTCCCCCAAAAGAAAGTAAGATACACCCCCGCAGAAAAATTCACCACAGGCATAGTTTCATCGATTAAGAACCATGACGTTGAGGGATTCAAAACGAAATACCGAAGTATAGATGTTTTAATATTGGATGATGTTCAATTTTTAGCTGGGAAAGAAAAAACCCAGGAAGAATTTTTCCATATTTTCAACACTTTGTACGAAGCGAACAAACAAATCATTCTTTCCTCTGACCGCCCGCCAAAAGCCATTCCCGCCTTAGCGGAAAGATTAAGATCCCGCTTTGAGGGCGGAATGATCGGAGATATTAGCTATCCTGATTATGAAACCAGGGTTGCTATTTTAAAGAGCAAAAACCAAGAAAGGGGCGTAAGTTTTTCTGACGATATTTTAGATTATGTTGCCACAAATATTCAAAGGAATATCAGAGAGTTAGAAGGCGCCCTGAACAGGCTGGTTGCCTACCAGAAGATAAACAACCGGCCGCCAGACCTGGAAATAGCCAAATCGTTATTAAAAAGCCTGTTTTTATCGCCGAATAAAGTAGCTAACCACAAAAAAATAGTCCAGGCAGTGGCTGAATTTTACGACCTAAAGGAAAAAGACCTGTCTTCTCCCTCGAGAAAAAAGGAAATTGTTAAGCCCCGGCAAGTGGCGATGTTTTTACTGAGAGATCTACTGAAAAGCTCTTATCCTTTTATAGGCAGAAGGTTCGGAGGAAAGGACCATACCACTGCCATTCATGCCTGTGAAAAAATTGTGAAAGAACTAAAAGATGACGACAATCTTAGTAATGAAGTCGATCTAATAAAACAACGCATTTTCAGTGCATAACTTGGGCAAAAATTCAACGAGTTTTAAAATCCACAAAAAACCAAACAACAACTCTCACCTTTAAATAAACACAAACCAATCACAAATAAAAATAATCCACAAAAACAATAACAACTAAATAATTTTAATTAAATTACTATTATTATGAAAATTACAATATTAAAAGATAAATTAAAAGAAGGAATTGGTGTTGTTGAAAAGATTTCAGCTAAATCCACTACTTTGCCCATTTTAAATAATATTCTCATTTCTGCGGAAAAGAACTTTTTAAATTTGTCTGCCACTGATTTGGAGATGGGGATAAAATGGTGGGCGCTCGTTAAGACGGAAAAAGAGGGGAAGATTGCCATCCCTTCAAAAATATTATCCAGCTTTGTTGGGTTTTTACCGAATAAATCAGTCAGTATGGAGCTTAAGGGATTAGATTTAAAAATTGGCTGCGAAAACTATCAGACAACATTAAAGGGAGTGGACCCGGAGGAATTCCCGATTATCCCGAAGGTTTTCAGCGAAGAAAAAGTTGAAATTCAAATTAAAAAATTCTGCCAGAGCCTGGGAAGCGTTGTTGATATCGCCAGCCTTTCTTCTACGAAACCTGAAATATCAGGAGTTTATTTCCTGTTCCAAAAGAATATGATTATTATGGCTGCCACGGACAGCTTCCGCTTGGGGGAAAAGAAAGTTTCCCTAGATTCTTCTTCGGGCAACATGTCAAAAGATTATTCTTTCATTCTCCCCCAGAAGGCAGCAAAAGAAATTATTAATATTTTTGGCGAAAAAGAAGGAGTTCTGACGATATATTTTTCTCCCAATCAAATTCTGTTTGAGACAAAGCTTTCAGAGGTTGCTCATCCCCAAATTCAGCTTACTTCAAGATTGGTTGAGGGGGATTATCCTAACTACCAAGAAATTGTACCTAAAAAATATGAAACCAGCGTTTCTTTCTCTTTGGAAGAATTTATAAATCAAATAAAACTAGCTTCTCTATTCAGCGGCAAGATTAATGAAATCAAGCTGAAAGTTGATGCTTCCAAAAATCGGATTAATTTTTTCAGCCAGAATCCGGACGTCGGAGAATATAACAGTTTCTTATCGGGAAAAGTAGAGGGCAAACCCTGCGAAATATCTTTTAATTACCGCTTTCTATTGGACGGACTTTTAAACATCGGTCTTAATCAACAAAAAAAATCAGAAGCTGTATTGGAATTAACAGGATCTGAAAAGCCGGGAGTTCTAAAATTAAAAGGAGACGAAAGCTATCTTTATCTGGTGATGCCGATTAAAAACAGCTAGCCTTGGGGTTCTTGCAATTTCGGCAATGCGTTTATAAGAAAACTATTAAAGATCGGCCCTGCCACTGTGGCAGCTGGCTGATTTTTTATCATTGGAGCATTGTTGCTGTTGCCCGCCCAAACTCCTACGGCGATTGAAGAAGTATATCCCATTGTCCAAGCGTCCCTGAAATCGTCAGTCGTACCGGTTTTGGCTGAAACTTTGTAGTTTTCAAAATAAAGATGTGATCTCGGTCCGAACATCGGCGTTCTGGCATTATTGTCAGATAAAATGTCGGTGATGAGCTGGGCTGATTCTTTAGATAAGACTCTTTTCGGATTTTTATGGTTTTCTTCAATAATGTTTCCGCTGTAGTCTTCAATCCTTAAAATGGGGACAAGGGGGACTTTTAATCCTTCCGTGGCAAAAACTCCGTAAGCTGAAACCATGTCCAAAAGCTTTACTTCCCAGCCGCCAAGCACTATTGACGGGCCAAAAGGCGGGGTCAAAGTGGTGATGCCCAAATTCTCAGCCATTTTCACAGCGTTGTTTATACTCTCTGTCACCGTAGACCCGCAAAGCCCGACCAAAACCTTAACAGATGGAATGTTTAATGACATGGCTAAAGTCTGTCTCAGAGTAACTGACCCGCGGGAAAGACCGTCATAGTTTTGAGGGACATATTCTTTGCCTCCCCAAATGCCAAAGCTGGTTGGTTCGTCAATAACCACTGTTTTGTCATTGTGTCCATTTTCAAAAGCAGCAGCATAAACAAAGGGTTTGAAAGATGATCCTGGCTGTCTGCCAACGCTTTTTGTAGTACCGACCGCTATATTAAACTTCGGGTCAAATAAACAATCCAAGCCAGGAGCACATCCTTCAGGATAAGGATCGGCAAACCAATCAGCTGATCCGACCATGGCCAATACCTCGCCATTATTGGGGTCAATGGCAACTAGGGCAGCGTTATGGGCGTTATACGTTTTATTTCTCAAAATTCCTTCCTGAATTGATTTTTCAGCCAATTCTTCCAGCTCCCAGTCCAAAGAAGTGATAACCTTAACGCCGTTTTCTTTTAGATATTCGAGATCCTGGCCGTATTTCGGCTTAAGATAATTTTCAATTACATAGAGCACAAAATGAGGGGCTTTGATGGTTGTCGGAGTTGAGAACTTAATGGTTTGACTTTTAGCTGTTTCCATTTCTTCCTTGTTTATATATCCTTCTTGGAACATTCTGTCCAAAACATAATCTTTTCTTATAAGGAGACCGTCTTTATTTTGGCCGTAGGGCGAGAGAGAATAGGGAGATTTAATCAGAGAGGTCAAAATAGCTGCCTCAGCTAGGTTAATATCAGAAACTGATTTGCTGAAATAAATCTGGCTGGCAGATTCCATGCCGTAAGCGTTTTGTCCCAAAGGGATTTGGTTTAAATACCATCCTAAAATTTGGTCTTTAGAATAGCGTCTGTCCAATTCCAGAGCCAAGATGATTTCCCTTATTTTTCTGGTGATGGTTTTTTCCGTGGAGAAAAAGGTTGATCTGATTAATTGCTGGTCCAGTGTTGATCCTCCGTAAATAGGCTCTTTGATTCTTAAATTAATTAAAACAGACCTGAACACGCCTTCAGGATCAATGCCGAAATGATTGTAGAAGTTAGCGTCTTCTGCGGCGATAACCGCTTGTTTCAAATATTCAGGCATGTCTTCTAGGGCAACAGTTGTTCTTTTTTCTTCCCCGTAGATTTCGTAAAGCAGAACTTTTCCTGTTCTATCGTAAATTTTGGTCGACTGGAAAACCTGGTGTTCAGTGAACTTTTCTGGCCTGGGTAAATCTTTTGCCACCAAAACAAAAAGCAAGCTGCAAATCAGAAAGAAAATTGCAAATAATAAAAAAGCGACTCGCAGGAAAAATTCAGTTTTGGAGTGCGTTTTTATTCCGAAAATCTTTCTGAAATATTTTCGAATAGGCATAGAATTATTTTAACAATCTTGTTTTGTATTGACAAGGAGATAGGACAAAGGGGATAATGTAATGATTAACAATTAACCTTTTTAAAAAACATGATCAAAAAAAACAAATTCTTGTTTATATTTATTTTTTTAACGGTTTTTTCAATATTTAATTTTTGGTTGGCTGGATCAGTAAAAGCAAACGAAGCTCTGTGCGACACATACTGTGCTGCTTATGAATGGTCATCACCAATCACTTATGCCTATAATCAGGCACTTTGTTCTTCGGGGACATGCGCTGATTTTCCTGTTTGTGTATTTAATACTTGTTATTATAATTGCCATAGTCTAGGGACATCCCAATGTGGAGATGACGCTGCCTGCCTTTGTGTCAGGATGGCTTCCTGTAATTGTTCTACTCAGTCTTGTGCTGATAGTGGCTGCCAGACACAACAGTCTTACACTTTAACTATTAATAAAAACCCAACTGCTGGAGGTACAGTTTCCAGTTCTGACTCAGGCATCAGCTGTGGCTCAACCTGTTCAAAATCCTACACCAGCGGCACCACAGTCACCTTAGCAGCCACACCTCTTTCAGGTTATACCTTCTGGGGCTGGACGGGGGCATGCACTGGCACAGGAAGCTGCGTTATATCCATGACATCTGCCAAATATGTACAAGCTAATTTTACAGTTACTGCGCCCAGCACCTACGCCCTTGCAGTTACTTCTTCTGGGGCTTCAAGCGTTGCTATTACTGGCAGTTCTGCCACCTACAGCGGCACAGCTAATTATTTAAAATCTGGCATTACAAGCGGAACCAATTTAACCCTTACTGCTCCAGCAACCAGTGGAGGATATAGTTTCTCCAGCTGGTCAGGCTGTAATTCTGTCTCAGGGACAGGCAATAGAACTTGCAATTTAGCCATGTCTGCTGATAAGTCAGTAAATGTTTTTTATACTGCTACCGCAGAACCAGAAGAAGAAATTGATGTTCCCACTGTCACCACCAACTCAGCCACATCGATTACCACCACCTCAACCACTCTAAGGGGAAACATTGATTCCACGGGTGGTTCAAGCGTTTTAGAAAAAGGCTTTGACTGGGGTACAAGCTCAGGTTCTCTTGTTAATTATTGGACCACAACAGGAACGTACAGCACAGGCAGTTTTACTAAATATCTTAGCGGCTTGACTCCGGGAGCCAAATACTACTACAAGGCCAAAGCCAGGAATTCAGCTGGCTGGG
>JADHYE010000004.1 GCA_016782605.1 Candidatus Paceibacterota bacterium
ATCAAAAACAAAAGAAAAAACCAAAAAAAACGATTGCGATAAATCGGTTTTTTCCTCTTGTATCTGTGCGATTTCCTGTAATGCTTCATCTAAAGGCTTCTTTTAATTTTCCTCAATTTCTCAAAAGCGAAAGTCAGCCAGTATTTCCAAGATAAAGGAAAATCCTGCGTCTTTAAGTACTGATAAAGTTCTCCGGAAAAGCCCATTTTAAAAAGGGTCGGGCCTGCCCAAGGATGATTGGGATTTTCTTTGGGATCAACAAACCCCCAGAAATCATATGTCTTACATCCCCTTTCTTTTGCTTCTTTTATCGCCTCCCACTGCAAAAGATAGGCAACAGGTATTTTATGATATTTCGGAGATAAAGCTGCCTGATGGTAAAAAGCAATGCCAGACCAAAAAACAACCAAAGCTGAAGCAACAATCTCGCCTTTGTACTTGCCGAAAAATAATAAAGTTTGATTATCCTTTGATAAAACATCAAACTCATTCTTAACAAAATCAAGGGAAAAAGGAACAAACTTTTGATGCCTGGCAACCTCTTTATTAAGCTTGTCAAAAAGCGCCACGTCTTTCATCTCATTGCTTTTTGAAATTTCAATTTCAGGATTCTTTTGAGCCTGGCGGATAAGGTAGCGGGTGGTTTTGCGCATATCAGACAAAAGCTCTTGCTCTGGCAAACTAATATCAAGCTTCAAGGTAGCTTCATAAGCATTGGCATGCATTTGGGCTGTTTTAAAACCAAGCTTTGTAAAAATGTCTTTGTCCCCCCACAAAGGATTCATTCTTATAAAACAAGCTCCCTCTTTTTCACCGAGCTTTTTCAATTCTTCCAAAAGCGCATTTAAAACTTCCAGCTTTTTACTTTCTGTTTTTACATTTGGACCATGCTGAATCAATAAAAAAGTTCCTCTTCTGGCAGAAACCTTTGAAACCAAAGCTGTTCCAACTAATTCATTCCAATCATAAATACCAAGTCTCCAAATCTTATTCCCCATAGCCTTATTGAAATCTCCCCAGTTCCAGGATTGTAAAAAGGTTTTATCAGTAAACGACAAAAGAAAATCTTCCCAAATCTTTTTATCCTGTATTTCCTTAATCTCCATAAGATTTAATGAAATCTGAAACTATTTTCGCTTCTTTCTCAGATATATTGATATGAGTCGGCAGATTTAAAACGACTTTAGCCAATTTTTCAGCTTGAGGACAAGAACCCAATATATATCCTACCTTTTCCAATCTGGTATCATAAGGAGCAATAGGAGTCGTATACCAATCCCCTATTAAAATATTTTTCTGCCAGGCTGATTTAATAATCTCGTGCGCTTTTAAGTGTTTTATCGTAAACCTTAAAAAAGTTTGCTTTGAATCAACTGAATCCAAGGGTAATTCAAAGCCAGTATTCTTTAATTCATTATAGTAAAAATCAGCAATTTCCCGACGATGATTATTAAACTTCTCTAACTTTTTAAACTGATTTAAAGCAAGCATAGCCAAGGCATTGGGCATTCTTTTGGGAAAATGGCAGGGCCTTTTGCCCCTTTTTTCCTTCCAGTGGACAGCTTTTGATAAAACCCGAAGCCACTGAAACAAAACAAGTAAATATTTGCCGAATATCTTATAAGTCGGTAGAATCAGCCAGTTCATCAACACAGGATGCAATAATTGCTGGAAAGTCCAACAGCGAGAAGGATATCCGACTTGCTTTTGGAACTGCCTCAGTCTTCTAGCCAGTTCATCATCATCAGTCACAGCCATTCCGCCGTAAACAGAAGAGATAATCTTATCTCGAGAAAAACTGAAAAAAGCAGCTTTGCCAAAAGTACCCACCTTCTTTCTTTTATAGTTTGCTCCCAAAGCATGAGCGCAATCTTCAATCAGAATTAAATTGTTTTTTTGGCAAACCTCCAAAACTTCCTCCATAGCTGCTGGTAAACCGAAAGTATGCTGAACCATTACTGCCCTGCTTTGAGAACCAATCTTTTTCTGCAAATCAGCTGTATCAATATTAAAAGGTTTCTCGTCGCAATCCACGTAAATAGGCCTTAATCCCGACCAGATTATAGGATTAGAAGCTGCATTGCAGGTAAAAGCCTGAAGCAAGACTTCATCATTTTTCTTCAATCCTAAAGATTCAAGAATAGCCATTAAAGCTGACCTTCCGCTATTAAAAGAAACAACATGTTTCACCCCAAGATATTTTTTAAACTCATCTTCCAGTTCTTTGATTGCTGGACCATCTCGCCAGGGCTGCCAGCCCAAGGCGGGTCCGCCTATGGCGGAAAAAAGCAACTTAAAAGCTAATCGGACATCGTCTTTTTCGACGTTTGGCGATAAAGATATTGAAATTGGTTTTATCAAATTCATAATAAACTCTTAATTAATTGTTTTGGCACCCTGCTTTCCAAAAGCACCACGTCTCCTTCTTTGCAAAAACTTTCAATCTTTTTAAAAATATCTTTGGCATCTGGAATAAACACGGCCTTATCCCCTGCTCCTTCTTTAATTTCTTTAAGTCTATCTTTAGTTGTAATTATAGCTAAATCACAAACCTCGCCAATCTTCCGACCAATCCTCAAATGCACTTCTTTCGAAGCACGACCCAATTCAATCAAACAAGGCATAACGATTACTTTTTTCACCGAGCGATAGCGAAGGTCAAAAAGAGATTCATCTCTTTGAGCGAAAAAACTCTTCAAATATTCCAGATTCGCCATAACCCCATCAGGATTAGCAGAATACGTGGAATCAATAACAGTCAAACCGTTAATTCCCTTTTTAATTTGGACGCCTGGAACTTTATCAACTTTTTCAACAAACCTGGAAATTTCATCTTCCGGTACTCCCAATTCACGGGCCACAGCCACAGCTCCCAGAATATTCTCCTCTCCAGCAAACCTGGCTTCCTGGCCGTATAAGAATTTCTTAATGCTAGTTTTATCACAAAGCCCCAAACAATATTTGTTCTTTGCGTTAAAAAAAGCTACACCGTCTTCTGGCAAACTTTCAATCAGCTCGTATTTTCCTTTAACAATGTTTTCCTGGGAACCGAAGGTAGCCATATGCTGCTCGTTGATTCCGGTCAAAATACCTATTTTCGGCAAAGCGATATCGCACAATAACTTTATCCCTCCCCTGTTATAAGCTCCCATTTCACAGACAAAAACCTCGTGTTCGTCTTTCAAATCATTTAAAATACATTGGGAAATGCCCACCTCTGAGTTTTGATGCTCTTTTGTTTTCAAAACTTTGTATTTAAAAGATAAAATATCAGCTAACAACTCCTTGGTCGAAGTTTTACCGTAGCTGCCGGTAATGCCGATAACCAACAGATTCCCAAACCTTTTTCTTTTTTCTTTCGCTTTCTGAATAATCCGGTTTCTCAGCAAAACAGCAAATGGTTGGAAAAGAAGAACGATCAAAGAAGCAATAACCGGAAGAAAAACATCAAAAACTAAAAGCCAGAAAGCGAACAAGCGAATGTTATTAATATTTGAAAAAACAAAGAAAACAATCAATCCCTCAGTAAGCAATCCCATTAATATTAAAAAGGCGGTCTTTTTAGTCAGAACCGGCCTCCTCAATCTTCTCTTCAAGATATCCAAGGTAACTTTAAAAGATTCAAAGATATATAAAAAAAGAATCAAAAAGAAAACTAAAACAGGATAAAAAGGAAAAAGAATCAATAAGAATATTTTAAAAACATTCAATTTGCTGAAAAGCAGATTCTTGCCTTTTTCAGTGCGGAAATGATCCAGAAACCTGCCAATATGATATTCTTTCAGTTGCCAAAGGTAAAACCAGAACAAAACCGCTTTTGTCGTCCTAACCAGCCAAAGAGAGCTTAAAAGATAAAACATAATTTATTTATTCAAAAACTTTAAAATAGTTTCGGATAATTGTTCCGGCGCTTTTAAATGAGGACTGTGACCGACACCGGGGATTATCGCCAATTCCGAATCAGCGATTTTCTCCTTCAATAAATGGGCAATACTTTGCGGCGTCAGATTGTCTTTTTCGCCCCAAACTACCAATGTTTTATTCTTTATCTGAGGCAAGCAATCAAACAAATCCTCCTCGATAACCTTTTTAAAAGTTTCCTTCATTACCGGGCTTTTTATCGCATAATAGTCCCCGGTTCCAGAAAAAATATATATTGCCCGACGCAAGGAATTATGGAAAATGTTCAAAATCGGCAATTTAGCTAAGAAATGGAAAAACTTTAATCCTTTGATTACAACTCTTTGTCTTAAACTCCAGCTTTTACTCCGCTGCAGCCCGGCTGAACCAACAAGAATAAGGCTTTTCAATTTATTGGGATGCAAAGCGGAAAATTTAATGGCTATCCTTCCTCCGAAAGAATGCCCCAAAAGGAAGAATTTATCAAGTTCCAGCTTCTCAGCGAACCGCAAAACAAAATCAGCGTATTCTTCCACGCCCCAGGCTACAGGCGGATTGGCCGTAGCACCGAATCCCGGAAAATCAGGAGTAATAACCTGATATCCTTTCTCGCTTAAAATCTCCTGGATTTTTACCCAGGAATCAGACGAACCTCCCCAACCGTGCAAAACCAAAATCGCAGGGCCTGAACCTGCAATTTTGTAGTTTGTCTCAAGACCGTTGATTAAAATTCTTACTTCTTTCACCCCGTTAGAAGTCTGTCTTTATATAGTTTGGAACTAATTTCAGACAGATATTTATTTTTGGTAATACCCCGTTATTGCAGAGCAGAAAAAATTAATCTAATTTTTTCTGCCCAAGACTTCTAACGGGGTTCATTTAATTTTATTTAAGATAGTTGAATGAAATTTCCCCGGTTTATAAGCTTTCAATTTATAAAGCTTTATTTTAGAATTTATCTTTTTTAACTCTGCAGATAAATTTCTGATAAATGTTTTTTGGTCGTAACCTAAACAAATTACATCGGGATTTATTTCTTTAATGATTCGATACGGGTTATTCCTGTAGCCTAATACTGCTTTATTAACTAACTTACAAACACTAACATCTCTTAATCTTTCTTTTTCACTCTTAAAAGGCGAGCGTTTTTTTATTTTTTTAACTGTATTATCCCTAGCAACCACTGCTATTAAATAATCGCCATACTTTTTTGTTTGCCTAAAAAAGCTTAAATGTCCTTTATGAAGATTGTCAAAAGTTCCAAAAACCAAAATCTTTCTCATAAGTAGTTAATTTTCCTTTCTAATCATTTTTAACCCTTTTAGATAATGTTGAAGAGCTTCCGGTATCTGAACACTTCCGTCTTTTTGCTGATAATTTTCAATTATAGCGATAATAATTCTTCCTATGGCAAAAGCGGTGCCATTTAAAGCATGAGCAAATTCTAACTTTTTTGTCTTTGAATCTCGATAACGGATATTCAAACGCCTTGTTTGGAAGTCTGTATCATTAAAAGTGCTGTGTGTTTCACGATAGCGATTTTCTTTTGGCAGCCATGCTTCAATGTCGTAACAAGCAGCTGCTGGAAAACCAAGATCTCCAGTACAAATATTAATAACCCTATAAGGAATTTTTAAAGCATTCATTAATTTTTCCTGGCAAGATAACAAGAATTCATGTTCTTCTCTCGTTTTTTCCGGATGACAAATACTAAACATTTCTATTTTATCAAACTGATGAACCCTTAAAATTCCCCTTGTATCTTTACCATAAGCGCCAGCTTCCCGTCTAAAGCAAGTAGAAAAACCAAGGTATCTGCGAGGTAAATCTTTTTCCTCAAAAACCTCATCTGCATGCATGCCGGCAATCGGCTGCTCAGCGGTTCCTGCCAGATATACATTGTCTTTTTCAATAAAATACCTCTCTGGCTTATCTCTTTCTGAAAGATGACCAGATTTCTCCAACATTTCAGGCCTCAACATAACCGGTGGGATAACTGGAATAAATCCTTCTTTAACTAAAGTATCAAAAGCTAAGTTTATCAAAGCAAACTCAAGCAAAGCTGCCTCGTTCTTTAAATAACCAAAACGAGTTCCTGAAACTTTAGCTGCTCTTTTAACATCAATTAAATCTAATGATTCGGCAACTTCTAAATAATCTTTTGGATTAAAATTAAATCTGGTTTTTTCACCAACCTCTTTTACAACAACATTATCATTCTCATCCTTGCCACTAGGAACTTCATTAAAAGGAATATTTGGAAGTTCATACATCAGCTTATGGAACTTCTTTTCCAGATCTTTCAAGTTTTTATCCAACCTGTCGCTATTTCTGTCTAATTCCTTCATCTCCAGAATAATCTTGTTCTTTTCCCTTGAGCTGGCAGTTTTCTGGATTTCCTTGTTGGCTTTATTCTTTTTGGCTCTCATATCTTCTATACCCTGCAAAGCTTCCCGCCTCCTCCTATCAATATCCAAAAGCTCGTCAATGTCAACTTTGACATTCTTTTCCTGGCAAGCTCGTTCCACTTTCTTTGAATTATCACGAATGAATTTAATATCTAACATAAAAAATCAAGAGTGGTTAAGGCATAAATTTTTGTTACATCAATCATGCTTTTTAGTTCCACGTATTCATTTCTATCGTGTGCTCCTTTACCATCGCAACCGAAATTCACAGCCGGAATCCCTTTCTCGATAAACATCCACATATCGCTCCAAGGACCAGAACCTTCAGTTAAAGGTTCTTTTTTTAGCATCTGTTTACTATTTTTTTTAAGAATTTGAATAAATAATTCTGATGGTTTTACAAAAACTGCTGGCACATAGACGATTGGCGTTAACTTATAGTTCACCCCTAACTTATCTAAACTTTTTCTAATTTCTTTTTCCATGAACTCTTTGGTAATCCCGGGTAGAATTCTTGCGTCACCAAAAGCCAAACAAGAATCTGGAACCATATTTATTGCTTTTCCACCTTTAATTAATACTGGAAAGGTTAATACATTTTTTCTTTTAGGAAAAACCGGATGTTCTTTTGTCGGAAAGCTAAAATCTTGTAAAGCATAAATTACTTTCGCCATTTCCAATATAGCATTTAATCCTTGATTCTTCTGCTCCCATTCTCTTGAACCGGTATGGACCGCGTCCCCAAATACTTCTATTTTGAATCTATAACCACCCCTATTTCCAATGGTGATTTTTTTTGCTCCTGGTTCTCCAACTATTGCCGCATCGCCAGTATAACCCTTTTCTAAAAGATACCTTGTGCCGAAATGTGAAGCGGCCATTGGTTCTTCATCAATAACGAATTGCAAACAAATTTTTCCTTTTAATTCTTTCTCAAATTTCGAAAGAGCTTTTGCCATAAAAATATAACAGCAAAGGCTAGCTTTCATATCCAAGGCACCGGCGCCATAAAGTTTCCCATTCTTTATAAAACCCAGAAATGGATTAAAGTCATATCCCTGGGCCGGCGGAACAGTATCCATGTGACCATTAAAAATTAAAGTTTTCTTTCCTTTGCCAAACTGACAAACCACATTGGGTCTAGAAGGAGAAACGCTTTCAAATTTTGGCTCTAAGCCCAACTCTTTCAATTTTTTAAAAATCAATTCTGCCAATTCTAATTCAATGGGATCATAGGGGCTAGACTTTGTCGGGTCATCCATATGAGGATTTACCGAATGAGTTTGGACTAATCTCTGCAAAAATTCAATCTGCTGTTTTTTTGATTTTTCTATTTCTTCAATAACTTTTAATTTAATTTTTTCCATAATGAGCTTTTTATCTTTTTGGACGCATTGTTGGAAATAATATAACTTCTCTTAAAGAATGGGAATCAGTTAATAAAGCGACTAATCTATCAATCCCCATGCCGAATCCGGCAGCCGGCGGCATACCGTATTCCAAAGCCTCAATGAAATCCTCATCCATTCTCTGAGCCTCTTGTAATCCTTCCTTAAAGAACTTTTCCTGCTCTTTAAAGCGCTTTCGCTGTTCTGAAGGATCATTCAACTCAGAATACGCATTAACCAGTTCCCAGCCGGCAACAATCAAATGGAAATTGGCTGATCTTTTCAAATTATCTTCCAAGGTTTTGGCCAAAGGCTTCAAAGACGAAGGATAGTGAATTATGAAAGTGGGGTTCCAGATTTTCGGCTGGCAGTATTTCTTGAAAATTTTGTCTGCCATTTCCGGCTTGCCCTCCCCTTTTTCAACTTTAATTTCCAGCTTCTTTGCTTTTTCTTTCAGCGCTTTTTCGTTTATCTCTTCCAGATCAATCTTTGTATATTTTTTAAACAAGCTGTTGAATTCCATTCTCGGCCAGGGAGTTTTAAAATCAATCTTTTTCCCTTCGTATTCAACCTGCAGCTTACCGAATATGTTCTTGACAACGATTTCAATCATTTCTTCTGTTAATTTCATTGCCATTTTGTAATCGGCATAAGCCCAGTAGAACTCAAAAATAGTATAGTCGGGATTATGAAACCTGTCCATGCCTTCATTTCTAAAAACCCTGCCTATTTCGTAAACTTTTTCAAATCCGCCGACCAAAAGCCTCTTTAAATAAAGTTCTGGCGCAATGCGCAAAAATAAAGGTAAGTCTAAAGCATTTAAATGTGTTTTAAAAGGTTTGGCAGCCGCTCCTCCGTAAATCGTCTGCAAAATAGGCGTTTCCACTGCCAAGAATCCTTGTTTTTCCATAAACTGCCTGATTTCCTGAATGATTTTTGAACGAATCTCGAATTTCTTCCTTACTTCAGTATTAAAAAGCAAATCCAAGTATCTTTTCCTGAATCTTTCTTCAACGTCCTGCAACCCGTGCCATTTTTCCGGCAAAGGCAGCAATGATTTAGCCAACATCTTAAAATCGCTTATCTCTATTGTCCTCTCCCCCTTTTTTGTCTTAAACAAAATCCCTCTCAATTCAATGAAATCGCCGATATCAAAACCATCCGAAAAAAACTTGTATCTTTTCTCGCCTACTCCATCTTTCTTCAAAAAAGCCTGAATCTTTCCTGTTCCGTCTTCAATATCCAAAAATACAGAACCGCCGTGTCCCCTCAGAGATTTAATACGACCAACCAAAACAATCTCTTTCTGGGAACGGGAAAGAACATTAAAATCAGCCAAAGCCTGTAAAACACTATGGGTTCTTTTGCTCTTTTCAGGATACGGATTCAAAAGCGATTTTTTAATCGCCTCTAACTTCTTCAACCGAATTTTCCTTAATTCTTCAATCGTCGCCATATTTTAATCTTAGTTTATTTTTTCATTAAGGTCAAAATCTAATTCGAGATGGCTTCGGTATCCTGTTTTATCTCTTGGCTAAATATTTTTAGAATTTTTCGTTTGGTCGTTCGCAAAGGATTAAAAATCGCATTGATTAACTTCGGAGCATATCTAAAGCTGAAAATTTTGTCAACCAAGAAAACCAAAGGATGAGAAAAGGGCAACTTAAAGAGGAAACTGTAGATTCTTTTTAAGAAATAGAAATAATGGAATAAAAAGTCAATCTGCTCTTTTTTGATAGTAGGCAAGGATAAAATAGAGTAAGAATAATAATTTTGGGGAATTTTTTCTTTTTCTTCTTTAAGAAAGCCTTTTTGAAGGCAAAAATCATAAAGATGAGTTCCTTTATATGGATAAAAAATAGAAACAACCGATATATCCGGTTTAATTTGGGCGTTTAATTTAATCGTATCTAAAATTTCTTTTACTCCCTCACAAGGCACTCCTATCATATTATAGGCTTGAGCTTTAATCCCTTTCTTTCTAGATAACTTAAAAGCTTTTTTAATTTGGGCAGTTGTTATGCCTTTATTCAAAACTTCTTTTAAAATATAATCATTGCCCGATTCCACTCCGAATCGAAAAAGATGAGCTCCGGCTTCTTTTAGGGTATTAAAAAGTTCCTCATCAGCTAAATCCGCCCTCATATCAGCCGAAAAAGGAAGTCCTACCTCCTTCTGATAAAATTTTGTAAATTCTTTAACCCATCCCCTATCAACAAAAAGTAAATCGTCATCAAAACGGACGAATTTAATAAAGGGGTATTTTTTAATTGTTTCTTTTATTTCTGCTATGGCCAATTGGGGAGACCGAAAACGAATATAATTTTGAGGGTTGGGATAAAGTTTTCTTAAAGCGAACTCGCAGCAAAAGGCGCATTGATAAGGACACCCTCGAGAAAACATAAAAGTGCCCACACCTTTTTTTTCTAAATTAAGATGGGGGTAGTCAAAAATCTCCCGATCAGGAAAAGGCAACTGATTAAGATCTGGGATGCATGGTCTAATTTTATTTTTGAATACTTTTCCATCTTTTTTAATCCAGATACTCTCAATATTTTCAGTAGGTTCTTTCTTCTCAATTTTTTGGCAAAGCTCCGAAAAAGCCATCTCCCCCTCCCCACGACAAATCATATCAATGTTTTCGTCGCTCAAAACTTCTTCCGGACAAATTGTTGGATGAACTCCGCCACAAATAATAGGAACTTTAGTGATTTCTTTAGCTACGGCAGCATATTGCCGAACCAAATGAAACATATGAGAAGTAGAAGAAAAACTAATCAAATCTGGTTTTAAGACTTTTATTCTCTTTTGAAATTCAGCGAAAGAAATCTGTTTAGTAAGTTGAATAAGATTGGTTTGATGGCCATCCTTCTTTAAAACTGCCGAAAGATAAGCAATACCATGATAAAAATAACCGCTATAGGTCGGGTCGTCGGTGGCTAAATCAAGATAAACAAAAGTAATGCGCATAGAGAATGTAAATTAAATTTGAGTTTAATTATTATTTATTAAAATACCACTCTAAAACCGCTCTGGCCACTGGCAAGGCAGCAGCTTGAACTCCAATTATATCTTCAATCATCACTGTCAAAACAATTTCAGGATTATCGTAAGGAGCAAAAACCGTAACCCAGTTATTATAGTGGTCTCTTCCCAGTTCAGCAGTTCCAGTTTTAGCTGCGGAAGAAACGGGCAAAGTATTTAAAAAAACAGAAGAAGCTTGAGGACTGTTTTCTCCTGTCACTGCCTGCCTCATTCCCTCTCTGACAATTTGAAGATACTCAGAATCAATGAAATTCTGGCGGATAACTTTTGAAGAAAACTGCTCTACCAGTTGGCCTGAACCGTCAATTATTTCTTTGACAACTTGAGGCTGGTACATTATGCCTCCATTAGCAATTGCTCCAAAAGCAGTAACCACTTCCAAAGGCGTAATCTGAATATAGCCCTGGCCGATAGCTAAGTTGTAAGTGTCCCCGTCCCACCATGCTTCTCCAATTTTTTCCTTTTTCCAGGCTTGATCAGGAATGAATCCGGCAATTTCCCCGGGCACGTCAATTCCTGTTTTTTCGTCCCAGCCGAACAATTCAAGATACTCTTTGATCTTAGTCGGGCCCAATCCGTCCTGCTTTTCATATCCTCCGCCGACCGTATAGAAATAGACATTGCACGATTCGGCAATCGCTTTTCTCATGTCAGTCC
This sequence comes from Candidatus Paceibacterota bacterium, assembly GCA_016782605.1. Lineage (NCBI taxonomy): Bacteria > Bacillati > Minisyncoccota > Minisyncoccota bacterium. Next base: position 11,399 of record JADHYE010000004.1, read on the forward strand.
AGCTGTGAATGGCATTGTCTTTTTTAATTGTCGGATTGCCAGGATCCCAGGGATTGGGAATCTCAATCTGTCCGTGGCAGCTTATCTCTTTGTCAGGATCAATTATTCCTTCTTTCAAAACAGCGGAAGCAATCAAGGGTTTGATCGTGGACCCTGTCAGATATCTCCCGGAAATGGCCCGGTTAAAAAGAGGATTAAGCTTCTGAGAATCGTTTAAAAGAAACTGCAAGGCTTTTTCGTCAGCCCCTTTCTGGAATAGATTACTGTCAAAGCTAGGCAAAGAAACCAAAGACAGCACTCCCCCGTTTCTCGGATCCAAAGCAATGGCCACTGCTTTCTTGGTGCCTGTATTCTGTAAAATTGCTTTTAACTCAGTGGTAATTTTCCTTTGAAGTTCAGCGTTCAGCCACAAAACCAAGCTGTTCCCGGATTCAGGCAAAGAAACTGTTTCTTCTGAAATGGCATTGCCCAAAGCGTCCCTTTTAATCCTCAACTCCCCGGGATTCTTCCTTAAAGCGCTTTCATAGAAGCTTTCCACGCCGGTTCTGCCGACATAGTCATTAACCAAATAAAAATCTGGATCTCCTTCAAGCTCCTTGCTTTGTATCCTGCCGGTATAGCCTAAAAGATGGGCAAAAACTTCGCTGTCTTTGTACTCTCTGACAACGTTGCTGCCTATCTCAAAGCCGATCAAAGCGCCAATCTTTGTTTCAAATAGAATTAATTCCTCATGAGAAAGATTTGCAGCCACTAAAACTTGGTCTGATTCAGATTCTTCAATCTCTTTTTCAAGCTCTCCTACATTTTTCTTTAAAATCCCGGCAACCTCCCGAAAAACCTTCTTTTTTTCAGCTTCAAGCTCGGAAAGCTCAGCTTTCTGGCAAACTAAATTAAATGTTGATTTATTAAAAACCAGCTGTTCAAAATTCCGATCGTAAATCACTCCCCTTTCTGCCCGAATTTGATGGATAATGAATTTATTCTTATTGGCCAACTGCATAAAATCTTTTCCTTCTATTACTTGGAGCTGGAACGTCTTGCAGAAAAGAATCAAAAGGATAAAAAAACAAAAAAGATAAAACCCCTTGATGATTTTCTGCATAAGGGGAACCTCGAGCTTCCTGCCGGAAAAGCCGAATTCTTTCTCCTGTTTTTCAGCCAGAGAATCCAGGATAATTTCATGCGGCTCAATATCCTGTTTGGAAGCCAGCTGGATCCTCCTGTTACCGAGTTTCCATTTATGGAAGCGAGGTGAAAGAAGAGGACGAAGTCCTCTTTGCCCTTTAAAACTTTTTAATGATTGGAATCCGAACATATTGTTTCAAAACTATTTTCAAAAATAAGGAAAATAATATCAAAATGAGAGTGTAAGAGCCGAAAAATCCTAAAAAACCGCTCAAAGAGAAAATATCCAGATAAAGGCCGCCGACAACAGAAGAAATTATGGCCGATTCCCGGCCGGGACCAAAAACATTGATAAGAATTACCGCAAGCAAAACAAGATTGGGCATAATGCCCCATATATTAAAATGAACCAAAAAGCTGGTCTGAATCAAAATCAAAAGATAGAAAAAGAAAATAAAAAAAAGAATTCTTTTAATCATCAATTAAAAATTAGTAATAACGAACAGATAATCCAGATTTCCAATATCAAAGCCAGGATCTATTACTGCTGTCTGGAATTGCTCGACATCCGACTTTCTCACTTCTTTGATTTTTCCAACCAAAAAACCCTGAGGGAAAACGCCTCCCAAGGCAGAAGTAACAATCAAGTCGCCATTAGAAATTTCTTTGTCTTTTGGCACCAAATCAAAGGAAAGCTCAAAGCTTCCTTTTCCTTTTACTATTCCGTAAATTTCCTTTTCTCTGATTTCCGCGTCAAAAGAACTTTTTTTGTTTGAAATCAAAATCACTTCTGAAAAATTCCGGTAAACCTTGCCGACTCTCCCCAAAAGCAGTTTCTGGCTGGTAACCACCGGAAATCCTTCTGAAATTCCGTCTCCTGTTCCCTTATTGATTAAAATTGAATCTGCAGAAACGTCTTTGCTAATTATCTGAACCAACTCTAATTGGAATTCTTTTTCCAAGCCGACATCCAAAGCCTTCCTTAAAAATTCATTCTCTTTTTTAAATTCTTGCGAAGCAACCACTTCACTCAAAAGCTCCTGATTTTTTAAATTAAGATCCGCCAATTCTTTCTCCAAGCTTTCTGTTTTTGCCATTCTGCTAAAAAACCCGGAAACATTATCCCCTAATCTCCAAAAGGCTTTTTGAGAAGGGGCTGATACGGAATAAAAAAAATCTTTAATGTTTTTTGAAAAACCACTCAAGTTCAAAACAACGAAAATAGCCGCCGCTAAAATCAACAATATGATAATTTTCATACTTTGACGCCTCTTCATTGAACTAATTTTACCCCGTTAGAAATTTTATAGCAATAATTAACAAAAAACGCAGTTAACACTCAAAAAACAAATTTTTTCAGAAGACAAGGTATTAAAAATTTCTAACGGGGTTTATCATAAATCAAAAGTATTTTCCAAATTTAAAGACCTGTTAATTAACCGGTATTGACAAGGATTCTTGCATCAATATACTAATCTTAGCAATTAAAAACCAAGCTTCCGAAGGAGGTCAAAGAGGTAAACCTCTTCTTCCGTTTCAGTTAAAACTTCGGTAAGCGAAGGTGGAAAAGAGCGCGAAGCGCTCTTTGACAAGGTCGGTCTAATATTACAAAAAGTTTTAACTATTTTTTAAAATTCTCATGATGAAAGACGAACTTTTCGTCTCCCCGGTTTGCCTGGAGGACGAGGAAAATGAGGAAGAATCATCGGACTCAGAAAAAGATTCCGAAGAAGATGATTCCGAAGAAGATCCAGAACTAGAAAATGAATACTGAGATTAGGACGGAGACAGCGAATAAAGACAAATCAAAAAATCACCCAAAAACAGGTGATTTTTTGGTTCTAAACCAGGTAGTAGAAATTTGCCTTTTTTTAAAAACTATCGCGAAGCGAGGCAAATTTTCACTACCTGGCAAAAGGCGTTGGGAACGAAGCGGAAAGCCGTAACCATCCGCATATTCGCCTACTACCATTATTATTGTATCACAAAATTATAAATCCCCCAAAAAACTTTTGGAGGATTTGCGAACGAAAACGAAGTTTTCAAAATATTAGATACTTGCGAGAACCGCCGAGGGACTGCTGACGTCCCAGTCGTCCTCAAGCCAGTGGTAGCCCCAGTTCCACTGACCATCAGCCCAGCACAGAAAGAGAACGCAGCGACGACCACTCGAGTCCCGAAGAATGGTATCAAAGAAAATAAAGGTCGGGTTGCCATTCGTCTTCTCTTTCCAGGATTCCGGAATCAACACCTGGTTTTCCCAAAGCGTCTGGAAGACCTGGACATCCAGACGGATATGACCCGCCTTCTTCAAGCGCTTCAACTTCTCTTCGCCACCGATGTGACTCTCGCCAGACTCGAGCATGTGCTTAAGTTGAACCCTGGCGAGATCCACCTGAGCAAAAGCGAGCGAACGCTCGTCCTGCTCATCAATAGCCCAACCTTGACCCAGTAACTTTACCGAGTCAAATGGTTGGGTGCGGTCAATGGTAATGATGCGCGATTCACCAATAGGGTACGAACCGTTGCAGAACTGATCTCGCTCCTGCATGGTCAATTTGTTAAACCACCCCAAGTGGTCCAAACTAACCTGTCCGTCGCTAATTTTCTGCAACAGATCAATTTGCAGACCAGCCAGTTTGGCCGTATCTGCGCCGATGATAGTATTCATCGTTTTCCTCCCTCTGCTAGCGGGCTACTTCTGTAGTCATAGCCAGCAAACACCGAAAAAATCAGTGCCTTTTGGCTATGACTACAAACTCGCAAATAAACGATAAAAAGAACTATTTATTATTTTCAATAATAACACATTGTTTAATTTTTGTCAATCAAACAAAAAATCACCCAAAAACAGGTGATTTTTTGGTTCCAAACCAGGTAGTAGAAATTTGCCTTTTTTTAAAAACTATCGTGAAGCGAGGCAAATTTTCACTACCTGGCAAAAGGCGTTGGGGTGGCGGCTACCTACTTTCGCGAGAAAACTCACTATCATCGGCCTTGAAGAATTTCACTTCCGTGTTCGAAATGGGAACGGGTGGGACATCTCCAGTATTACCGCCACCTCAACGCCTTTTGCTTTTGCGAAAGGCGAAGAAAACAAAGTTTTCTTCTTCACCTTCGCCCCGCTATCGCGGGGCTTGGTCATTAATTACTAGCCCAACTTTTAAGGGCGAACAAAAAACAATGATTTATTAGTACTGCTCGGCTGAATGCATTGCTACACTTACACCTGCAGCCTATCAACCCCGTGTTCTTCGGGGAATCTGGAAGTCCTGATCTTGGAGCCTGCTTCGCGCTTAGATGCTTTCAGCGCTTATCAGTTCCCGACTTAGCTACCCAGCGATGCTCCTGGCGGAACAACTGGTACACCAGAGGTCAGTTCACTCCGGTCCTCTCGTACTAAGAGCAACCCTCCTCAAGACTTGACGCCTACGGTAGATAGGGACCAACCTGTCTCACGCATATTTCTCACTTATTACTAAATGTATGGACTATACCATTACCCAAAATAAATTGGGCAATCGACGTTTTAGCCGCTCTTTTGCGACTCTAACCATTTAAGGTTAAGTCTCTACGGGGTCAGTATACGAACTTTTCGTTTCTTAGAATAATTTAATTCGCGAAAAGTATCAATTAATTTCGCAAGTTCATTAAAATTTTTCTGATTTTTAATTCTGCTCTTCAACACAATGATTTTCTCTAGAAGATTTAGTTGAGCTTTTTTCATTACTGAATATGGCTTAACCAGTTCAATAAATTTCTTTATTCCCTCTTGTGTTCCAACAATATATTCTAAAATTCCATCATTTCTAACCCTTAAGTGCCCTAGATTAATTAATGCACAAATTTTAGCAAAATTATTTTGTTCTTTTTGTGACTGAAATAGCACAATATAATACACAACTTGAAAACCATATTTGTATGTTTTGTTTGGTTTTAGTTGTGCATAAACACTGCCATCTCCATCAAGAAATCCTGCTAAATATGATCTTTGTGTTTGCGAAATTATTTTTTTCATACACGACTTCCCTCGGTATTATCCTAACATACGACAGATTGTAATGCAAGGAATTTACCGATATGAGTCGATTTATTCACTGTGATATTACTATCACAGGCCGCCTAGCTTGTTAACAGTAACAAGCTCTAGTCGACGGTTTGAACCCAGCTCACGTACCTCTTTAATTGGCGAACAGCCAAACCCTTGGGACCTACTCCAGCCCCAGGATGAGATGAGCCGACATCGAGGTGCCGAACAGAGCCGTTGATGTGGACTCGCGGGCTCTACCAGCCTGTTATCCCCGGGGTAGCTTTTGGTTGATGATCTTCCGCGGTTCTACTAACCACGGTCGGTTCACTAAGTTCGAGTTTCCTCTCTGCTCAAGTTATCCCTCTCGCAGTCAAGCCGGCTTATGCCTTTACACGACGAGCACGATTTCCATCCGTGCCTAGCCGACCTTAATAAACGCCTCCGTTACCTTTTAGGAGGCAAGCGCCCCACTTAAACTGCCCATTAAACACTGTTTCCAGCTAAAAGCGAGATTAGGATAAAGACCTTGAAAGATGGGTGTTTCATTGGCGTCCTCTCCGAAGAGAGAACTCCCCACTACGCTACACAATCAAAACCAAAATCCAATGTCTAACTACAGTAAAGCTCCCGGGGTCTTTCCGTCTAGCCGTAGGTAACCGGCATCTTCACCGGTATTGCGTTTTCACCGGGCGCCTCGTTGAGACAGTCCCCAAGTCGTGAAGCCTTTCGTGCGGGCCAGAACTTACCTGGCAAGGGATTACGCTACTTTAACACGGTTCATTTCGTTATCACCCTTTCGGGCTCCTCTATGTCGCCATAGAGATCGGACTATATCATATCCTGATTTGTTTCAGGATTTCGGCGTATAGTCTCTGGGGATTTTCTTTGAGCAAAATTAACATCTTTTAAATTATATTTGCGTTTTCTTCCTCTCCCTTCATTAAGTATTTCTCTAAGATCAAGAATTTTCTTAAATCCTTCCGGATTCAAGTGTTCTTTTTTATCTATTAAGAATACTATTTTTCTGAAGATTGAGAAATTCGTCTTTGTTCTAGAAGAAAGAAAATTAAATCGTTCGAAGAAAGGAGTTACTCTCTCTTTTAACGAAGTGAAATTTTCGACAACAAAAGAATGTAATCCATCTTTTCTTGTTTTTATTCTTCCGCATCCTAAATATCTCTTTAAGAGATATAGATTTGTTTTGTCTCTCTGGGAAACATTGAAGCTTAATCCCAATTGCCATCCATATCTATATCCTTCGCCTTTTCGAACAGAGAGATTAAAACTTCCTTCTCCATCTACGAAGCCGGCTAAATAATAGCCGATTCTAAATGGAATTATTTTTAGCCAATGTTCCATAAGCCTTAAGACACTCAAAGAAACTTTCCTGCGGATAATCTGCACTAGTGTCTTTTTACTGGCTTTCGACGTTGAAAAAGCTTAGTAACACTAGATACTTTTAAATGACGTATACTATACGCCAACCAGACTTCCCCGCATATAGCCGAATTTTCTAACTACAATCCGTGATTTTATAGTTACCGCGGACGTTCACTGGCGCTTCACCCAATGAGCATTCACCTTGCGGCAAACACCCTCGGGATTAACGTTCCAGCACTGGTCAGGCCTCAGCCCCTATACATCCTCTTACGAGTTTAGCAGGGACCTGTGTTTTTGGTAAACAGCCGCCAGGGGTACTTTCGCTGCGACCGCCCATAGGGCGGTAGATCTTATTGCGAACTTACGATCACTTTTTTGCCTAGTTCCTTAACGAGGTTTCACCCGTTCACCTTGGCGCGTTTACGCCAACCCACCTGTGTTGGTTTTGCGGTACGGACCAAACGCACTTAACCCTACGAGTTTTTCTAGGCAGTCTGCTCTCCGAGACGGTCAGAACGAATCCTGACCTGGAAATCCAATAATCTTCCCGGAAACTTCAACTGCGTCACTCTTCAGAAATGCGCTTGGGGGCCGGAATATTAACCGGCTGTCCATCATCCTAACCTTTCGGTCACGGACTAAGGACCGCCTAACCCTTGGATGATTTTCATTGCCAAGGAAACCTTGGGTTTTCGGTGTGCCGCTATCTCAGCGGCATTGCGGTTACTCATGCCAACATTCTCTCTTCTCCATCCTCCACCAAACCTTACAGTTCAGCTTCGCTGGATGAAGAATGCTCCCCTACCCCCTGCACTTTTCGAAAAAAATGCAGAGCCTTATCTTCGGTACTAAGCTTAGTCCCGATAAATCTTTGGTGCAAAACTCCTTAGTTAGTAAGCTATTACGCACTTTTTAAAGGGTAGCTGCTTCTAAGCTAACCTCCTAACTATCATAGGCGCTTCACTTCCTTAAGTACACTTAGCTTAGTTTAGGGACCTTAGATGAAGATCTGGGCTGTTTCCCTTTTGATCATGGAGCTTAGACCCCACAGTCTTACTGGTACTATTTTTTTCCAGCATTCGGAGTTTGGTAGGAAAATCTAGGCAAAGCCCACGAAATTCCTTCCAGTGCTCTACCTCTGGAAAAATTGAGGTACCGCTAGCCCTAAAGCTATTTCGGGGAGAACCAGCTATTACCAAGCTCGTTTAGCTTTTCACTTCTTACCACAGCTCATCCCAGAGTGTTGAACGGCTCACGGGTTCGGGCCTCCTCCCGGATTTCTCCGGAATTCACCCTGGCCATGGCAAGCTCGCTTGGCTTCGGGTCTTGAACATACAACGAAAACGCGCTATTAACGCTTGCTTTCACTGAGTCTCCGCCCCAGAAGGGCTTAGACAAGCTGTATGGTCAAACTCGTTGGCTCGTTCTGCAAAAAGCACGCCGTCATCCGCCTCAGCGGCGGACTCCGACTCTTTGTAAGCATGATGGTTTCAGGTTCTATTTCACCGGGATCACCTCCCTACTTTTCACCTTTCCCTCACGGTACTGGTTCACTATCGGTGAGATTGAGTATTTAGCCTTAGCCGGTTAGTCCGGCTTGTTTCTCCCAAGGATATCGTTTCTCGGGATACTCAAGATAAATAACAAGGAGCGTAAAGGAGTTTTCGAATACAGGGCTATTACCTTCTTTGGCTTCTCTTTCCAGAGAGATTCTTCTAACCAACCTCCACCAAAATGTTCTCCCTCGGGTACTAAGCACATAAAAAATTATGTGCTCGGCTCCCGACGCTATTTTCTTACAACCCCCATTTTCTCTTGCGAAAAAATAGGTTTGGGCTGTTTCCCTTTTCGCTCGCCGCTACTAAGAGAATTAACTTCGTTTTCTTTTCCTCTGGGTACTGAGATGTTTCACTTCCCCAGGTTTGCTCGCATTGCAAAACAATGCGTTGCACTGTTTATCGCAGTGCAGGGTTATCCCATTCGGAAATCCCCGGATCAAAGGTTGCTAGCCACCTCCCCGAGGCTTATCGCAGACACGCCACGTCCTTCGTCGCCTCAATCTCCCAAGGCATCCACCATCTGCTTGTAAAATTTTTGTTCGCCCAGTTAGTTAGAAATAAATCCAACTAAGCTGAGCTAGCAATTAATAACCACAAAATGAGTATATATTTTTTTTGACGGTTTAAGACGTATTCAGTTTTCAACGAACTTTCCAAACAATCTTTCAATTAAAAATCGCCCCGTTGGAAGCAGGACGATTTCTGAGACATAAAAAAACTCAGAAATTTTTAACTGCTTCCTTTGTTTAAGAATTGTCTTGTGTTTCTCATACCTAAAATCAATTTTAGCAAAATATGAATCTCTGTCAAGGGGCTGGAAAACGCCAGCCCCAAGAGAGAAGTAATATCGAATTTATTCCTTTAATTTCCTTCTCAAATCCTGCAGCAATTCCGCTGCCACGTCCTTTCCGCCCAAGCCAAAAGCAATTACAAAAACAGCTACCACTCCATAAACCAAAGCGCCAAACAAAGTGTCAACCATTTCCGGGACAATAAGCAGCTGTCTGAGAATGGCTAAAATAGCAAAAAGCCAGATAGCCCATTTAACAATCGCTCCAGCAGCACGGGTGTAGTTAAACCTGGCGCTTTCAGCTGCGGCCACCACCACTTTCTGAACAATGTCAGCGACAATGGCTGCCACCACAAAAATCAAAGCAGCGACAACAACATTGGGTAAGTAACCAATCACTTTTCCCAAAAGAACGGCAAAGTCCGACCATCCCAAAATACCGACTGAGATTTGCAGGAAAACGATAATCAAAATCCATTTGACAATCGCTCCGACAAAACTTGAAGGATCGACTTTGATTTCCGCTTTTTCCAAAGCGTTTTTCCAGTCTCCCCTGTCAAAAATCTTGTTGAATTTCAGTTTCTTTAATACTTCCGCTATTAATTTACCCAGGAAGACTGAAATAAACCAGCCGATGACAAATAATATGATTGCTCCAAGTAAAACAGGAATGAATTGTAAAAAATTCTGCCAAAGAGCTTGAAACGCCTGAATAGTTGCTGAATACCAATCTAAAACCATGGTTTTAATTCTTAAATTAATTTTATTCGACCTTTACCGAAGACATAATTTAAATAGGCTCAGATTTGCGAATATTAAGGTATTATAGCATTGCAAGAGAAACAAAAAAGCTTCCCTGTGGAAAACTTTTATGAGCTCGCGTATATCAGTTGAAACCAGATTATAAAGTTTCTCTATTTAATCAACGACAAATCCCCATTGATAACAATCGGCCTTACTGCCTCAATCTCGGTTTTGTAATAAGGAATTTCCGGAACGGGATTAAGCAAAAAGATTTTCTGATTCAATACGTGGGCAAAGCCGATCTCCATTAAGCCATTGCCGCCGATATAATTCTTAATACCGTTTTTATCGTAATTCAAAACAAGAATAGCATCGGCCCCCTGCATCTTTTTCCAAAATTCCCGTATCGCATCCATATTATATTTTTGATGCAGTTTAATTTTTTCTTTTTCTTCATCGGTTTTGCCAACCAACGCTTTATAAAGATCTGTTACAAAAGCATCATGTCCAAACTTAATAAGCTCGTCACGAGCCTCAAGCATTTTTTCCGTAAATTGCATACTGCCGATAATTCCTATTCTCATAGATATAAATAAATTAAAGTGGACCCGAGCGGACTCGAACCGCTGACCTCCTCATTGCAAATGAGGCGTTCTAGCCAACTGAACTACGGGCCCAAAACTGGTGGGCGGCGAAGGAATCGAACCTTCGACCTCTGCTTTATCAGAGCAGCGTTCTAACCACTGAACTAGCCGCCCAATATATTCCCAGTATATCAAAAAAAAGTTAAAAAACAAGCTTCCATTTATGGAAGCGAAGTTGAAGAGAAGATGAAAACTTCGTTTTCATCGCCTCGCCAAACAAATTAAAAAATACGCTTCCGCGTATTAATTAATTCAGTCACTTGAAGCTGTCCCGAAAGCCAACCTTTAAGGTACGCTGGCCAGCACCTCAGAGTCAAAGAGAGAATTCTTCCCCTTCAACTCCAGCCGACACTTTGTTCTAATCAAAAAAATTAGAAATGTAGTGATCCACCGACAGGTTCCCCTACCGGTGCCTTGTTACGACTTCATCTTTATTACTGATCTTACCTTAGGCCCCGCAAAATGCAGGGATTTCGGGCACTACCAGCTCTCCTGATGTGACGGGCGGATTTCGATAGTTTGGATTACTTCGAGTTCCCACGTAGCGAGCGGGTTTCCCGCACTACGCGAGTCCTGCTTAAATTATTTATAAAATTTTAGCAGGTTTTGTCCTTCCTAAACATATATTTTTATATTTAGTACTATGACGCAGCTGACTTCTTGTGAACTTCATTACCCATCTTGTCACAAGATCTCCTCGGGTCACATAAATACCTCTTCCATGCATCCCTTCGAGGTTTTTACAGTGTTTTCCCCACGACTCACCGCTACCTGCGTGGGTCAACACACCTCATAAATTGAAGGGCTACATTTTGCTCCTCGGTCCTTCAGACTATTCCTCACGGATCTAGTCCTACCGATTGACTACGCTCTAATTGAATCTGAAATTAGAGGAAAGGATTTTAACCTTTTAGGTATATATGCTGCCGAGCGCCTTTAGAATTGAGTACAAGATTCAGGAACGTATTCATCGCGCCGTGGCTGATGCGCGATTACTAGCGATTCCGGCTTCATGAGATCGAGTTGCAGATCTCAATCCGTACTGGGAGACCGTTTGGTGGGATTAGCTCCGGCTTGCGCCTTTGCAACCCATTGTCGGCCCCATTGTACCACGTGTGCAGCCCAGGGCATCGAAGGGCCACGCTGATCTGGCGTCATCCCCACCTTCCTCCTGGTTATCCCAGGCAGTTTTCTGCGACACTTGTAACGCAGAATAAGGGTTGCGCTCGTTGTTGCACTTAAGCATACGCTTCAGAGTACGAGCTGACGACGACCGTGCAGCACCTGAACTAATGTCCTTGTGGGTAGTTCCTAGTTTCTTAGGAGTTTCATTAGTCTGTCAAACCCTGGTAAGGTTCCTCGCTTGTTGTCGAATTGAGCCACATGGTCCACCGCTTGTGTGAATCCCCGTCTATTCCTTTGAGTTTTAGCGTTGCCGCCGTACTTCCCAGGCGGGACACTTAACGCGTTTGCTTCGCCACCTGAAGGGTCGACACTTCAGATAGCCAGTGTCCATCGTTTACAGCGTAGACTACAAGGGTATCTAATCCTTTTTGCTACCTACGCTTTCGTCTCTCAGCGTCAGGGTCGCCCCAGCTGGATGCCTTCGCTTTTAGTATTCCGGTCGATATCAACGGATTTCACCCCTACACCGACCGTTCCACCAGCCCCTAGCGCCCTCAATTCCGCCAGTTTTTTCTGCATTTCTAAAGTTAAGCTCTAGACATTTAACAGAAAACTTAACGGAACGCCTACAGACTCTTTACGCCCAATAAATCCGGATAACGCTTGAGGTACTCGTATTACCGCTACTGCTGGCACGAGTTTAGTCACCTCTTATTCATCCGCTACCTTCATCCCGACGAATCGGGATTATTCACGGATAAAAGCTCTTTACATTCCGAAGAACTTCTTCGAGCACGCGGCGTCGCTGGTTCAGGGTTTCCCCCATTGACCAATATTCTCGACTGCTGCCTCCCGTAGGAGTATGGGCCATATTTCAGTCCCATTGTTGGCGATCATGCTCTCACACCGCCTATCCGTCATAGCCTTGGTAAGCCATTACCTTACCAACCAGCTGATAGAGCGCAGGTCAATCCCGGAACGGATTGCTCCTTTATTCCGCACGAAGCGGAAACCATTGGGCATTAGTTCCGATTTCTCGGAATTATTCCCATTTCCGGGGTTTGTACCTACGTGTTACTAACCCGTCTGCCGCTATCCAGAATCTTTCTTGCGAAAAATTCAGGACCGCACGACTTGCATGCCTTATCCACGCCGCCAGCGTTCATCCTGAGCCAGGATCAAACTCTCAAAAAAAAATAAATTCGGGACAACTTCAAATAACTGATACTTCGACAGGCTCAGTATTAGTCCTGAGTTTGCCGAAGGACTGACTCTTTTAACTGACTTGTTTCGTTATTAAATTTTCAAGGTTCTTCCCTCCGGCATTCAGGGTATAAAAAAACAGGAAGAGATTCCTGATTCCAACGAATTCTCTTTGTCTGCAGCTTTCCTTAGCAGCAGCAGCAACATTCTGATTTTTTCTTCTTTTTCTTTTTAGCCATATGTTTGTCTTTCTTTCTGTTTCTAATTCTACTTTTTTAAAACTTCTTGTCAAGCCTTTCAAAGCCGGCAGCAGGATTTGAACCCGCGACCCACAGTTTACAAAACTGTTGCTCTACCACTGAGCTATGCCGGCACAAAAAACACTATTTCCTGGTGTGGTTCTTTATCTCTCGCCAATAGTTATCGTCTTCGTCAAATTTCTTTTTCTGTCCCCTTTCCCTCAGTTTCTGCAGCCAGTTTGAAGTTTTGTTGTCCGTTTTTAAAGTCAAAACCCTTACCCTGGAAAGTATTTTCTGCAGAAAGATTTCAAAAGAGAAGTTGCCAGTAGGAAATAAATCCTTAACCCCTGTCAACCATTCTTTCCAATTGAAAGGCGCGGTTTCCGGCAACTGTAAAAGCAGGGGTATTTTCTTCAGTATGATCACCGCCAAAACGATTAAACTCAAAAGAAAAACGATGAAAACGATTATTGACATCATAATTTTTAAATTTCGTACCTGGTAAAGTTTTTGACAACGATGTTTTCGCCTGTTCTTGCGATGTAATCGTCAATCAAATCCTTTAATATCTTTGCCTGGTCTTTTACCCAGGGCTGCTCCAGTAAAGGGAGCTCCTCCCTGATAGCAGCGATCTGCAAGCATAATTCGTGGGCCAGATTCTGGAAATCCTGGCCTTTGGCGACAAAATCCGTTTCGCAGTTCAGTTCCAATAAAACTCCTATCTTTTTGTTAGGGTGGATGTAGCTGGCGATAATTCCCTGTTCTGCTCCCCTGCCTGCTTTTTTGCCCGCAAAATCTTTCCCCCATTTTTTCAAAATATCCTTTGCTTTGGCCAAATTTCCCTTTGCTTCCTCAAGCGCTTTTTTGCAGTCGGAAACAGCAGCAGCCGTCTCTTCCCTTAATTGTTTTACCTGGTCGATTGAAACCATGTTATTTCTTGGGTTTGGCTTTTGATTTTTTGTCCAGTATCGCCTTTTTCACTTTTTCCAAAATATACTTTATTGAGCTGACGGCATCGTCATTAGCCGGTATGGGATAATCAGCCAAAGTCGGATCGCAATTAGTATCAACTACGGCAATAACAGTCACGCCTTTTCTTTTTGACTCTTTTATGGCTAAAGTGTCTTTCTGCATGTCCAGCACAAAAACAGCGTCGGGAATTCTGGTTAATTCCTTTATTCCTCCCACTTTCGCTTCAAGGGTTCTCAGCTCCTTGTCTATCATCGATTTTTCTTTCTTGGTGTATTTTTCCAACTCCCCTGAAGATTTTTTCTCTTCCAAATCCTTAAAGTAATCAATTCGTTTTTTAATCGTTTCAAAGTTAGTGAAGGTGCCACCCAGCCATCTTTCAGAAACAAAAGACAAACCGCACTCTTTGGCAACAGACTTTACCATCTCTTTCATCTGGATTTTCGTGCCGACAAGCAGCAATATCTTCTCTTCTGAAATCAGCTGCTGGATGAAATTCAAAGCTTCTTTCAATTTTTCAGCTGTTTTTTCCAAATCAAAAACATGAACGGCGTTCCTGGCGCCGAATAAATACGGCTTTATCTTCGGATGGACGCTCGAAGCTTTATGCCCGAAATGAACTCCTGCCTGAGTCATTTCCTCAACGTCTATGCCGAAGGTCGAAGAGGACTTCGCACTCTTCTTCACCTCCGCTTCCCTTGGAAGTTCGGTATCATATTGTTTTGTTTTCTTTTTTGTTTCTGTCATGAAAAATATTCGCTTTTGAATATAGCACGGATAAAAATTAATATCAAGCTAAAGGGTTGATTTTTTTTCCAGCCTTGCTAAGATATTAAAGGACAATTAAAATATTATCACATATACCCTGTAATACAACATCCAGAATACTTCGTATTAAAATATCAAACAAAGTTATTATGTTAAATATATTATTAAATAAAAACAGCCTTCAGAGTGTTTTCGCATTGAAAATGCCTGGATGTTGATATACAGGGTATGAAAAAAGATATCCATCCCAAATACCACGAGAACGCCCAAGTCCGCTGCGCCTGCGGAAACGTTTTTACCGTTGGTTCGACAAAAGAAGTGATTGAAGTGGAGGTCTGCTCTTCCTGCCATCCCTTTTACACCGGCAAGGAAAAGAGCATGGACGCAGTGGGACAGGTTCAGAAATTCAGGAAAAGACTGGCCAGAAAAGAAGAACTGAAAGGAAAAAAGAAAAAGTGAAATGTTGAACCTTGAAAAGGTGAAAACAGAATACCAAGAACTCTTAGAGCAGCTCAGCGATCCTGAGCTAATTTCAAATTGGGATAAATTCGAAGAGCTGAATAAAAGAAAAATCTTTCTTGAAAAAATCATTGAAAAGGAAAAAGAAATTGAAGACTTAAATAACAAAATCGAGGAAAACAAAGCAATCCTGAATTCCCAGGAAGACAGAGAGCTTTTCTCTCTGGCGGAAACGGAAATAGGGCAGCTAAATGAAAAATTAAAGAATGTTGAACAGGAAATCCAAAAACTATCAACAGAAGAAACAAAATCTTCAAAAAACGCTGACTTGGCAAAAGCAGCCATTATTGAAATAAGGGCTGGCACCGGAGGCGAAGAAGCAGCTCTTTTTGCCGCAGATCTATTCAGAATGTATTCAAGATACGCTCAATTAAAAGGATGGAAACAAAAAGTCCTGGATTCAAGGCCGAGCGAAATAGGCGGCTTCAAAGAAATAGTTTTTGAAATCAAAGACGGTGAAATATGGCCTGCCATGAAAAACGAGGCAGGCGTTCACCGGGTACAAAGAATTCCAACCACCGAAAAATCAGGCAGAGTCCACACTTCAACAGCTTCAGTAGCTGTTCTGGCCAAACCGAAAAAAGGAAAATTGATCATCAACCCCAAAGATCTGAAACTCGATACATATAAAGCGTCAGGTCCCGGAGGCCAATACGTCAATAAAAGAGAAACAGCTGTCAGAATCACCCACTTGCCGACAAACACCGTTGTCACTTCGCAAACAGAAAGAAACCTGCAGCAGAACAAGGAAAACGCATTGGCCATTCTGGAAGCGAGGATACTGGAAAAAACAGTCAAAGAAGAAGAAAAGAAATTGAAAGACGCAAGGAAAACGCAAATAGGCAAAGCGGAAAGATCAGAAAAGATAAGGACCTACAATTTTCCCCAAAACAGGGTGACCGACCACAGAATAAAAAAAAGCTTCCATAATATTGAAAAAATCATGGAAGGAAACTTGGACCCGCTAATCGATTCTCTCAAGGAAAACCTCTAATTATTTGCTTGCTTCAAGTATCTTAATGTCGTCTGCAAAACCGTCAGCTATCTTTAACACGCTGTTAGCGTAAAAAGAGTATTTAGAATTGAGCGAACCTGCAAAATAGTACATGGCTGCTGCCCATTCAGCATCCCTGGTTTGTTTTGCCGCTCCGTATCTTGCAAGATAAAGTCCGGAAGCCAGGAAAGCGTCCTGGATATTCCAGGGATTGGCAGGTCTGCCGAGAATCTTTGCCAAATCGCTCTTGTAAATCATCCAGGTTGTCGGAATGAACTGGGCAGGCCCCATTGCTCCTCCATACCCAAAGCTCATCGGGCAGGAAACCGGAGTTTTGTAAGGATCCATTCCCAGCTCTCTGGTTATTGTCAGGAAGGCTTCAACATCTCCTTTTCTGCCGGAAAGCCCCATCGGCTTCATAACGTTTTTTATTGAAGCGCCGGTATTGATGTTTATTCCGGCTGCTGTCGCAGCATTGGACAAATAGCATTGCCCAACATTCTTGCCGATGGCTGATTCCTGCTGCAAAACTGCCAGTAAAAATGCCGGCCTGACGCCTGTCAAACCTTCAACCCATTTGGCGATTGAATAGGCTTCTCCGAAAGTGGGAGCTTTAGTTATACCGACCACATCAAAAATCCTGGCTCTGATTTCAGCTGCTTTTGCCTCTGTTGCCTGCTTTTCTTTCAGATACTGCTGGTATTGGGTTTCTGTCAGCTGCAAGAAATATTCCTGCTGTTTTTGCACGTTCTGACTTTCCTGTTTTTGCAGAGTCTGCATTTTAAGGGCGCTCTCCAAATCGCCTTTTTCAGTGTCCAAAGACTGTTTCTGACCTTCCAAAGAAGTTTTCAAACCTTTGATCTCCTGCAGAAAGTCGTGGCTTTTTTCATCCAAAGTTTCCAGGGCCATCAGATTTTCGAAAAACTCTGATATGTCAACGCCTGAAAGCAAAATCTCAACAAGCGAGGTCTGGTCTTCCTCATAAATGATTTGCAGAATAGCTGCCAGCTGATTCCTCATGTTCCCGATTTGCGAAAACGTCTGATCTATCGAGCCCTCGGTATCTTTTATCTGATAGCTGATGTCTTTTATCATGACGCTGCTTTGCTGTATCTGCAAATCTATTTTCTTAACTTTTGATTTTAAGGTGCTGATCTGATTCTGGAGATTTTTTTTCTCCTGTTCTGTTTTTCCGATAACCTGTTCCAATTTTGCAATCTCGTCCTCGTACTGCTGCAGCAAAGCCTCGCACTCTTCCTTGGTTTTACAGTCTTCCTGGGCAAGAATATATAAATTAGGCAATATTAAACCAAAGACCAAACAAATCAGCAGAATTGGTTTTAACAGTTTGGAGATCTTCATTTTTCCTTGGGTTCTTCCTCTTTTTTTTCTTCTTTTTCTTGAGATTCTTCTTCAGCAGCTTCTGGTTCTTTTTCGCCCTCAACCGGCACTTCTTCTGCTGCTTTTTCTTCTTCTAGAGACTTGGCTAATTCTTCTTCCACTTTTTCTGGTTCAGCAACAAAAATAACTGTTTCTTCCGGATCCTTGAGAATCTTCACCTCTTTTGGCACAAGCAAATCCTTAACCAGAATATTGTCTTCAAACGTTTTCAGCATGCCGATATCAACCTTAATTTCATGGGGAAGATTCTGAGGCAGAGCTTTCACTTCCAACTCATGGATATTTTTGACCAGAGTGCCTCCAAGATTCTTTATCGCTTCCGATTCCCCTTCAAAAACCAAAGGAATGTGGGCTGTAATTTCCTCGTCTAATCTTGGCTGGTAAAAATCAACATGAAGCGGCTTTTGGGAAAGGCAATCAATTTCAACAGCATTAATCAGAACCAAAAACTTTTCCTGGCCGACAAAAAGCTGCAGCAAAGAGCTTTCGCCAGCTGCCTTGTAAGCTTTTTCAAATTCCTTCAAATCAACCTCTAATGAGGCGTTCTTTATTTTGGGGCCGTATAAAACCGCGGGAATAATCCCCTTTTGCCTTATCTTTTTTACTTTTTTGCCAAAATCTTTCCTGACTTTGGCCGAAAGATTAATCATGTATCGAAATAAATTGAAAATTTATGAGATGTGAAATGAATCAACGGATTCATTGAACTTTGTTTACTGAGGCGAGAAGATGAAAACCAAGTTTTCATCTTCTCTTCCCCCTCAACTGCGGTTTCGGGAACCGAATAAATTAATTTTCTTCTCAACTACCCGCTGAACAGCTTCCAGGCCTTTCTCCTTATAAGCTATTTTCAGTTCGGTGCTGATATTGATTTTAACAATGCCTGATTTGACAGCGGCTTTAATATCCTTTTCCGCTGTGCCTGAACCGCCGTGCAGGACTAAAAACGTTCTGCCTGTTTTCTTTTTTATCTCTTTTAATCTCTTTAAAGATATTGGCGGATTCTTCTTCCCTAATTTCACTATGCCGTGAATAGTGCCGACGCTGACTGCCAAAGTGTCTACGCCAGTTTCTTTGATAAATCTTTTAGCGTCTTTGGGTTCAGTTAACTCTCCGCCGATTACCCCAACCTCCCCTTCAACCAAAACATTCTTTTTCCTGGCGTATCTGACAACCTGCCTGGCAATACTGATATTTTTTAAAAGAGGTAAATCAGAACCGTCAAAATGCACTGCGTCATATCCTGCATCTATCGCCTTTTTAATATATATGAAAGATTTGCCGTGGTCAAGATTTAAAAAAACAGGAAAGCTGCTTTCTTCTCTTAGCTTTCTGACCAAGGCAACTGCCTTTTTTAATCCCAGGCGCTTACTCCTGTTCTCAGATATGCCGATAATCACCGGGCTTTTCAGCTTTTTCGCCGCCTGGAAAATCGGCTTTAAGGTCTTAAAATCAGAAACGTTGAAGTGGCCAATCGCCCATTTCCCTTTCTGAGCTTTATTAAAAAGTTTTTTCAATTGGTTTACAGGCATTTTCCTTTTTGTACTTTCACCTTTTCAAACTTTTGATTGGCGGCTAACAAACCTTTTTTCGCTCCCAGTTCTTTCAAACAAGCAGATGAATTAGCAACCCCCAATTGAATTGCCTGGACAATATCCCCTTTTCTCTTGATTAAACCTGAAATAAACCCTGAAGCAAAAGCATCGCCTGCTCCGGTTCGGTCGATTGTTTTAATCTTCAAAGAACTTGCTTTATAAAGACATTTTCCGTCAGAAACCAATACTCCCAAAGGCCCTTTGGTCATTACAGCGATTCCCGGGCAAATATCATCAATCTTCCTGAAAATCTCTTTTTCCCTGTTAAAAGGAATTTTAGACAAAAAGCAAGCTTCTTCCTGGTTCAAAATCAAAACATCTACTTTATTCAAAATTCTGGTCAAAGTTTTTCTGGGCAGAGAAAGCTGGGTATGGCCGGGATTCAAAGCGATTTTAATTTTGTTTTTCCAGGCAAAATCCACTAATTTTTCAAAGGTATTGCAAAGTTTTCCGGAAAGAGGCGCTAGATACAACCACTTTGCCTTGATTTTCGGCCAAGGAATGTCTTTAACAGCCAATTCGCTGGAAGCTCCACAATAAACCAAAATAGTTCTTTCCTGGTTATCGAAAGAAAGAACGACAGAATGATTGGTCGGCTTCTTCTCGGTTTTTTTCATTAACTGGGTGCTGACGCCGTTTTTTGCCAATTCTTTAATCATTTCCTGCCCGGCAGAATCTGCGCCAACCATGCCGCAAAAAGCAGTTTTAAATCCCTGCCTGGCAAAGACAACAGCTGTGTTTGTTCCTCCCCCGCCGCTCAGAAAATTGATGTCTTTAACCTGAATCTTTGAACCTAAAGAAAGACAAATCCCTTTGCCGGTGATAAATCTCTTTTCCTCAACTATCTTAAAGCTTTTGGGCTGCAAGAAAATGTCTTGAGTGGCTGAGCCGAAAGTAATGATGTCAAACATTGAAATAAATTGAAAATTTATTGACCGAGTCCCGTTCGCGGGACGAAGGTGAAGGGACGATGAGACGAGGTCTCATCTACCCGCCTAAAATTGGGCAAAGATGTTTTTTCTTTTCTTTTTTGGCAACGATTAACGTGGTTTTAATAACAGTGTCAGGATTTAATGACATTGATTCTATTCTTTGGCTGACCAGGAATTCGGCAAATTCCGGAAAATAGCTTGGCGCTTCCCCGCATATTCCGCAGTATTTTTTTCTTTTTTTACAAACAGCAATTACCGTTTTTAACATCTCTTTTACGGCTTCGTTTCTTTCATCGCCCACCGAAGAAATCAAAGCAGAATCCCTGTCCAATCCCAAAACCAGCTGGGTCAAATCATTACTGCCTATGCTCATTCCGTCAAAAACATCCAGGAATTTATCAGCCAGAATGACGTTGGACGGTATTTCGCACATAACGTAAACTTCCAAACCGTCCTTTCTCCTTTCTAGACCGAATCTTTTCATCAATGATATAACTTTTTTACCTTCTTCGATCGTCCGACAGAAAGGAACCATCACTTTTACGTTTTTTAATCCGAATTTTTCTCTGACTCTTTTTATGGTTTGGCATTCCATCTGAAAAGCCGGTTTAAATTTTTCGTCGTAGTATCTTGAAGCTCCCCGCCAGCCCATCATTGGATTTGATTCTTCCGGCTCAAAAAGTTCTCCCCCTAATAACTGGGCGTATTCGCTTGATTTAAAATCGGAAAATCTGACAATAACCGGCTTGGGATACATCCCAGCGGCAATTTTACCAATCCCCTGTGAAAGTTTATCAATAAAATATTCTTTCTTGTTTGCATAGCCGACAGTCAATTTGTCAATTTTCCTTTTCAATCCAGCATTCTTTAATTTGTTAAAGTTATAAAGGGCCAAAGGATGAATCTTAATCTGGGAAGCAATAATAAATTCTTCTCTGGCCAATCCCACTCCTGAATTGGGCAAGAACGAATTCAAAAATGCTAAGTCAGGATAGCTGGTATTGATCATTATCTTGGTCTTGGTTTTCGGAATTTTCTTCAAATTGTATTTTCTGATTTCAAATTTCAGCTGGCCTTCAAAAATCCTGCCTGTCTGGCCCAAAGAACAATCCACGGTAACCATCTTGCCTGTTTTTAAAAGCTTGGTTGCTTTGTCAGCGCCAACAATACAAGGAATCCCCAACTCACGAGAAACAATCGCTGCATGGCACGTCCTTCCGCCTTCCTCAGCAATAATTGCTTTTGCCTGCTTCATAATACTTGTCCAGTCAGGGTCTGTCATTTCGGTGACTAAAATCTCTCCGGGCCTGAATTTCTTTATTTGAGCAATGTTGGGAATAACCTTTGCTTTCCCAGAAGCGATTTTAGAGCCGATTGCCTCTCCCTCTAAAAGCAATTTCCCTTTTTGTTTTAAAAAGTATTGATTGTAACTTTGGCCGATTCTTGAAGCGTGAATTGTCTCCGGCCTTGCCTGAACAATGAATAATTCTTTGGTCTTCCCGTCTTTTGCCCATTCAATATCCATGGGAAATCCATAGTGGTTTTCAATCTGGTAAGCCCATTTGGCAAGCCGCAATATCTCCCGGTCGTTTAAAACAAACCTGTTTTGGTCTCTTTTGGAAACCGCTTTTTCTTCCGTTGTTTTATTACCTTTATTAGTATAGATAAGCTTTCTTCTTTTGGTCCCGAGAATCCTTGAAATAATGGGCGAGAATCCTTTTTTCAAAGTCGGTTTGTGCACCAGAAACTCATCCGGGACAACCCTCCCTTTTACGACCACTTCTCCAAGGCCCCAGGAACCGTTAATCAAAACAACGTCTCTAAACCCGGTTTCCGTGTCTAAAGTAAATATCACTCCGGCAGAACCGACGTCCGACCTGACCATTTTCATCACACCGACCGACAAAGCAACTTTAAAATGGTTAAATCCTTTTTCTTCCCTGTAATAGATCGCCCTGTCCAAAAATAAAGAAACAATGCATTTTTTAACCGCTCTTAATACTTCTTTTTCACCGCTTACGTTCAAATACGTTTCATGCTGGCCGGCAAAAGAGGCTGTCGGCAAATCTTCAGCAGTGGCTGAACTTCTGGCGGCCACGCTGAGATTCTTTGTTTTGTATTTTTTAGATAAGATTCTGTATGCTTTCAATATTTCTTCTTTTAAGTCTTCGGGAAATTCAGCTTTTGAAATAAGGTTCCTCGCTTCCCTGCCCGCCATCTGCAATTTTCTAATATTTCTCGTATCCAGAGACTTTAAAATCTTCTTCAGTTTCGGCAAAAGATTATTTACTTTTAAAAAATCCCAATAGGCAGTGCTTGTTGTGGCAAAACCGTCAGGAACCCTAATCCCCTTTTTGTTTAATTGTGAAAACATCTCTCCCAAAGAAGCGTTTTTGCCACCGACTAAACCGACGTCTCTTTTGGAAATTTCTTTGAACCAAAGAATGTATTTTTTTTGTTTAGTCATTTTGGATAATTGTTTTAATGGTTTCAACTGTTTCCGGATTGGCCAAAGTGGATAAATCCCCCAATTCCTCGCCACTGAACAATTTCCTCAAAATCCTCCTCATTATCTTTCCTGACCTGGTCTTTGGCAAGTCTTCAACCAGATAAATTTCCTTTGGCATGGCAATCGGCCCTATTTCTTTTTTAATATGCCCTATCACTTCCTGTTTTACCTGGTCAGCCGGTTTCTGTCCCTTATAAACCACAAATGCCAAGGGCACTTCTCCTTTTATTTCATCCGGCATACCGATAACAGCGCATTCTGTAATATCAGGATGATGATTGATAGCTGCTTCCAGTTCTCCGGTGGAAACCCTGTGGCCTGCCACTTTAATAACATCATCAACCCTGCCGACAATCCTGATCAATCCGTTCTCGTCCTTAAAAGCGCTATCAGAAGTGAAATATATTTCCTTTCCGTACTGACTCCAGTAGGTATCCAGGTATTTTTCAGGATTCTTGTAAACTCCCCTCAACAATCCCGGAGCAAAAGGCGGGAACAAAACCAAGTTTCCCTTTTCATTAACAGAACAAGGCTTTCCTTCTTTGTTCAAAATATCAAACTTCAATCCAGGAAAAGGCAAACCGGTAAAAGCCGGTTTAAAAGGACCGATTCCTGGCAAAGAGGTAATCAATATTCCGCCTGTTTCTGTCTGCCACCAGGTATCAACAATCGGACACTTTTCCTTGCCGATTTCCCTGAAATACCAAAGCCAGGCAGACTCGTCTATCGGTTCGCCAACCGAACCTAAAAGCCGTAAAGTGTCTAATTTACAACTTTTAAAAACTTCTGCTCCGTTCTTCTCAAACATCCTAATGGCTGTGGGAGCGGTGTAGAAAATAGTTACTTTGTAATCGTCAATAATCTTTGCCCATCTGTCAGGGCCAGGAGAAATTATCAATCCTTCAAAAATTACAAAGGTTGCCCCGCACAATAAAGGCCCGTAGCAAGAGTAAGTGTGGCCGGTAATCCAGCCGACATCAGCTGTTGACCAGAAAATATCATTATCATGTAAATCAAATATCCATTTTGAAGTGGCATAGGCCTGAACAGCGTATCCTCCGACAACATGCAAACAGCCTTTGGGTTTGCCTGTTGAGCCTGAGGTGTAAAGAATGAATAAAGGATCTTCAGAATCCATTGGTTCAGCTTCGCAGGAATCTTTCTCGTCTTTAACCAATTCATGCCACCATAAATCCCTGCTTTCCTGCCAATTCACCTCATTACCAGCCCTTTTTACCACTACTGTTTTTTCAACAGCCGTATCTTTCAACGATTCGTCAGCGCCGTTCTTTAAATTAATCAATTTGCCGTTTCTGTAATATCCGTCAGCTGTAATCAAGATTTTTGCTTCAGAATCAATTAAACGACTCTGAAGAGAGGTCGCTGAAAAAGCGGAAAAAACAACTGCATGGACAGCGCCGATTCTGGCACAGGCCAACATTGAAATTATGACTTCAGGAATCATCGGCATATATATGCCTACCCTGTCGCCCTTCCCTATTCCTAGTTTTTTCAAGGCATTGGCGAATTTATTAACTTCCCAAAATAATTCCTGGTAAGTAAATGTTTTTGCTTTTTCTTCGGTCGGCTCCGGCTGCCAAACCAAAGCTATCTTATCCTTTTTATCCTTTAAATACCTGTCTAAACAGTTTTCAACGATATTGATTTTGCCGTCTAAAAACCATCTGAAGTAAGGCGCCTGGTGCTCAAAGGCTTTTCCCCATTTTTTTTGCCATTGCAATTCTCCAGCCAGCTTTTCCCAGAATTTAGTCTGGTCTTTTGCCGCTTCCTTGTAAACCTTATCGTCATTTACCCAGGCTTTTTTCTTGAAGTCTTCAGTCGGATAGTATATGTCTCCTTTTTTAATCATTGTTCTATTATAACGTAAATCTTTTAAACAAAAAAGAGGATGATGGACAAAACCTCTTTTTAAACAATATTAGGAACCTGTTTGGAAAAATTTATTCTCCAAACCTCTTCTTTTGAAGCCAACTTAGAAAGAAAAAAATTGCAACCATAAAGGCCGGTCCCGATATAAAGGCATACCAGGTCCAGTGACGACCAAGTCCAGCCGCACAAACATAGAAAACGGCAAAAGCGAAAAAAACAATTGCCCCCACTAAATCATATTTCCAGGAAATTGCAACAACTGCCAGCAAAACAAGTGAAGGTAAAAGATGCATAAAAAGCGCCAAAACCAAATCCCAACCGGTATATTCTGTAAAAACATCTAAAGCAAATAAAGATAAAAATAAAACAAATGCTATGCTTAAAATTCTCGGCAGCCAATGAATAACTTTTCTTTTATTTATAGATATATTCATATTTCTATTCTACCAAAAAACCGCCTTTTCTGCAAGGCGGCCAAAATCTGCTCCCCCTGGGGCTACGGGGCGATGTTAGAACCTGGTTAGTAGGACTATAGCAACGTTTTCTCTTTAAATTTCTCTATATCCCGAGGTAATAAAAGAATGGAAAAATTAGCGTATTTTTGTATACCCAAAGATGGAGAATGGGCAAAGCCAACATATTCAATCTTCTTATTTTTATATTTTACATATCTTACGGCTGGAATTAAATCAGTATCAGAACTCACTAAAATAGCTGTGTCGTATAAATTATCAACAGCCCCAACGATTAAATCTACTGCAATTTTTACATCGGTTCCTTTTTCTTTATACACTTTATCAATCGGCATTATTCTGCCACGCTTAATAGCAAAACCATCGTTTTTAAGATTTGAAAAGAATTTTTGTTGTCCACTTACAAGATTTTTACTTTTATCGCTTCCGTCGAGATTTCTGAAAACACCCGTGTAATACCTCTTTGAAATAAGCTCTCTTTTATCGCTAACTAAAAAATCTACGAATTCTTTAAAATTAAACTTTGTTCCTTTCGGAAAATTTATCTCTTTATCTTTTAGATAACCATAAAAATTGCTTCCATCTATATAAACAGCTACTCTTTCTTTTTTATTAAAAATATCCATACAATATGATTATAGAATAACTCTAAATAAAAAACTACCCTTGCCGGAGCAGGAGTAGTGTTCATAGTAAGTATATATTATCTCTAATATATTTTTTTGTCAAGTGGAAAACTTGGCTCCCCTGGGACTATGGGACGATGTTAAAACCTGTTTTAGGTAATAAAAAAGCGGTTTGAAGTTATCTCCCCGCTCTTGATTGCTTCCGTCTTAAATGTCTTCGAGATGCAGCTCAATCTTGCCCCTTTTGGGATCCAATATGCCTACAGTTGGTCGTTCCCTTCCTTTTGTTCCTAAAAGTTGTTCAAGCATATAGTATGTTTGCTCAAGGGTCATTCTCTTTGTTATTTCATTCTTAATTTCGAGCAATGCTTGCTTGTGGGCCGACAATAGGTTCCTTATCTTCTGAAGCGTATGTGCATCTTCAGAATTCCAACCTGTAGACAATTCATAACCTTCGACAAACTTGGTAGTTTCATCAATAATATCTTCTTTTACCATTCGTGCCCAATAGGGACCATCTTCTTCTGCTGCTGACTGTATCCGCTTTTGTTCTTTCAAAACTAAGTCTTTTATTTTTTGGATAACTCCTCCGCATTCCTGCTCTGTGATTTTCTTTTTTATGTTGGGCGAATCTTTTTTCTCTGTATATCTATTTGGCAGTAAAGCCATTTGGTTTCCTCCTTTTTTGTTGTTGTTCTGTTCTTAAACTACTAAATTTAATAAAAAAATCAAGTTCACTACCAAAAACCGCCCTCTTGTGAAAGCGGCCAAAATCTACTCCCCCTAGGGCTATGGGGCGATGTTAGAACCTGGTTTCTAACAAAAAACCTACTCGTCATTAAGACTTTCGGTATTAAAATAAAGAACTATAATATTAGTCGTGAGAAGCCGGGGGAACATGCCGACTTCTCACTTGGTGATTCGCCAGCCTCCTAAACGAGAACCATATATTCGAAGAATACAGATCCTTATTAGCCTGAGCCAATCTTAGGCAAGCTAATCCTAGTGATCACCCCTCCTGTCCTCACTCCGAAACAAAAGGGACTCTAGGACTGGCATAGGGTTAAGAATCTTTATGTTAACATTCTCAATCCTGTGCCAACCAATAATCTTAGCTTTGTTCAATGGTTATATTATAGCATATATAAAAATCTTGTCAAGAGTCTACATCCTACCCAAAAACTGCCCAATGGCGGTAATTTGTTATCCACAAGCAATAACTCTCCTGGGGCTATGGGGCGATATTAGAACCTGTTTTGGATAAAAGAAAACCGCCTCAACTAATTGAATAGTATATTGGCGGCAGCTCTTCTAGTTTAAGAGATTGATAGCGACCAGTCCTATCGCTAAAAGGTGCAAAAGCTGGTCTACGCCGAAAACGATAAGATAAATAAAGTTGTCTTTTCCCTTTTTACCTGTCATGACTCTAAACTTTATGCTTTTTCTTGCTATCCAAGCAAGCAAGTCCCATGTCCAGGGTAAATCAATAAGCCAATGGGAAATATAGATAAAAAGGAGTCCCGATAAATTAACTTGGAAGTATAAAAATTGAGGGACAAAAAAGAGTGTATAAAGAAGCAAATGTAGGAAGAACAACTTTCCCTCCCTGAATCTGTGCGTAAGAAAATCTCCTAAACCATGCGCTATCAGACCGAAGAAAATGAACACAGCTACCTCGCAATAATCCATTCCTTCAGACCTCCTTTCCCTTATGCTAATAAAACAATGCCACATTTCTGTGGTATTGTCAATAATTTAGCTCCCCTGGGGCTATGGGGCGATGTTAGAACCTGGTTTGAAAAATAATTAATAAAATTTTATTTCAGCATTTTTATAAATTAATTATTCCCAACTTATTTTATATTCATGATAAGGATCTCCCCTAAAGGTGCATTGTGTTTCTTCCGCTTGAACCTTCTTTTTCCCAATTAATTCAAAAAGTCCTATAAAATATCCTTTTATATATAGACAAACTAAAGGATGGAGCCCGTATTCTTTTAACCTAAATATTAAATATTTATTAGCTTCGTTAATTTCATGTGGTTCAATTTCTCCATAATCAACGTTTTTATGCCAAAGCTTAGGGGCTGCCCAAAATGCTGTTTTTGCAGAAACAAGATATTTAAAAGCCATTTTCATAACAAAAGAATGTCTGGGAGAAAACCTTCCCAAATTAACAATATCTTCATTATTCCAATTGAACTGTTCTCGAAAAACCAACATAAAAACAGCACAAAAAGGATCCTTATACCATTCATAAGACTTTATATCTCCAAGCATCAAGGGATAACCAAGTTCCCTTAATCTGTCCTCCATCTTTTCCACGGCTCTTTCGCCCTCTCTTTTTTTCAAATAAATCAAATTATCTCTTAAAAGCTCACCCCTCATACTTCCTTCAATTCTCATTAATATATCTATCTTTTCTTTTAAGGTTTTCCCGTCTTCTATTTCTTTTAATAATTTTTGGCTATCAATCATTTTTTATTTTTAAATAGTTAATTATTATTCTATTCTACCAAAAAACCGCCCTCTTGTGAAAGCGGCCAAAATCTACTCCCCTGGGGCTATGGGACGATGTTAGAACCTGCTTTATTAAGATAAATTAGCTCCTCTTTATTGTTTCATTCCTTAACTTCATCCAAATCTTCCCTAATTCATTTCTTCCGTCTCTTTTCTTGCCCCATCCCCAAAAATAATCTTTCGGAGAGTCTTCGACAATTTTTCTTTTTCCGGTTTGCAATAACTTATGCATTACATAAGGATTCTGATTTAATTTGTGCCTGAGTATGTCTTCCATAATCGCTACTTTTTTCTTTACCCAATTTATTGGATCTTTATGTGCATTCGCGTTGGCAATTCTTTTGGCTTCGTCTGCCGATTTAGCTTTATAAATTTTTTCTACCAAATCAGGCGCGGTTTTAAAAAAATGCGCGGCTTGATATGCATGTTCAGAAGTCGGCCATAGCCTTCCATTCCATCTAACTGCAAAACTGGAAAAGTTAGAAAAACAATAAAATTCTCTTTCGTAAAATCCGACAATTTTACCTGAAGTTTCTAATTGAGGATCTCTATTTTGATATTTTGTTTTTAACATATAAAGTTTGCTGACCGAGTGATGCTAGAACTTATTTTTTGATAAACTAACGAAAAACCCCTTAAAGGGGTTTTTCAATTTCTTACCAGCGATCTCTGCTACCTCTGTCAGATCCTCTGTCGCCGCGGTTGAATCCGCCTTGTCTGGGAGCTCTTGGCTCCATCGGACGGGCTTCATTCACGGTAACGTTCCTGCCTTCGATCTCTTTGCCGTTGAACATTTCAATCGCTTTTTGTGCCTCTTCGTCAGTAGACATTTCTACGAAGCCGAATCCTTTTGAACGGTTGCTCATCCTGTCTATAATGACGGCTGCCGATTCAACTGTTCCAGCTGCGGAAAAAGTTTCCTTTAAAGTGGCATCGGTGGTGTTGTAAGACAATCCACCTACATATAATTTTTTAGCCATGTTTATTTTAATGATTTTATTATCAGTAAGCCGACCAACTATCTTATTTCTATTCTACGGCTTACTTTTAATAAAACCTCAAAAGAAATGCAATAGATACTTACCTTATTATGATAGCTTATTATCAATAAAAAGTCAAGGAGTTATTTTTTACTCCTGTGTTTTTTCTTTAAACCGATTTTGTGGCGATGCTTTAAAACGAACTTTCTGTGGAGCCGTTTATTTCTGTTTTTGTTCGGATTGCATGAATTTTTCATATAGTTTAATCAATTTTCTATCCTTCCTTAATGCTTTCTTTTTCTTTCAATACCGAGGAAGTAAGCCATAAAACAAACGGTCTCCTAAGCTTATCTATGGACCAATTATCGTCCTTAAAAAGCGAGGCTTTTTCCGTTTTAAAGCGGGAAAGTAAAGAAATAGTGGCTTTCAAATTTACCGGAGACAATCTGTTGTGCTCTTCTAAAAACTCCTCTTTCTTTAAGTGTTGGTTTATAACTTTTTGAACTTTTTTGAATCTTGGAATCATGTTTTTAAAAATAAAAAACAACTCCTAATAACGGTGAGTCGCAAATAGTACTATTAAGTGTTTTTAAATGATAATCTAATAACTATTTGTAGTTCAAAACTCTCAAAACCTATATTTCTATTATAGCACTATTCTCTTAAAAGAGCAATCCCAAAAGAAAAAAATCTCAGACAAGACGTGTCCGCCTATAAAACGATGTTAGGAACCTGTTTTATGGATATATAAATATAAGTTAGAGAAAAACCTTGTCGTGCCTACTTTTTATAAAAGTAATAACTTTTGGTATAAAATTTTCACTGTTTATTATATTGTCATGATTTGTATCGGGAATCACTATGCCAATATAATCTTTAAGAAGGCCACTCTTTCTTGGCCACACCTTTAATTCTGATTCAGGAATAAAATTTACTGTTTCTTCTGGTAATGACACTTTTGCCAGCTCTTTAATTTTTTTTCTAAAAGGTAATAGTTCCCGGGCTGCAGGAACCATAGTAAGAAATAAGGCCTGCCAACTTCCTCCATGAGGTACAGCTACAAAGATAATACTACTAATGTTTTTCTTAACTTCTGGATAATGATGAATAATATATTTCAATACAATGCCGCCAAAGCTATGAGCAATAATATCATGTTTTTCAGAAGTTTCTGTGAGTTGTTTTTTTACTATTTCTGAAGTATTTTTAAGTCCTCGGGTATTTAAGCCCAAATCAATGACTTTAGCAGTAAGCCCCACCTTCTGAAGTTTATTCAATAAAGGATTATAGCGTTCTCTTGTCCCGAAAAGTCCTGGAATAATAATAATCATGTTTCCTCGTTATGCAAAAAACCACCTGATTGGCGATTTCAATAATTATAAATATTTATAGAGTTTAATGTTTGATTGAATGAATCCACCAACCTTTCAGTAGACCAAATCGTAACAATTATAGATATTATGGTCAAAATTAAAGCGGCAATACCGATTCTTTTTAATTTGCCGTCTTTCTGTTTTAAATATTTCCACACATACCAAAGTCCGAATGGTGGCAAAAATAGACTAACTGCATATACAACTATCTGCGTTGACAACGATATTGAAGGAGGCCTGTCTCTTTGCGGCTTTCCGCAATTAGGACAAGACAATGCTTCATCAGATATTTCGTGTCCGCATTCTTTGCATTTTACTAGTGCCATAATTTTTAACCCTTTTTGTCTAATTTATCTAATTTCAGCAGTTTAACGCCGAAATAAACGACAAAGGCAATTACGAAAAAATCAATGATAACGCTGAGAAAATCTCCCCATAATATTTTTACTTGCCCGACAGCCAAGCTGGCATTTTCCAAACCTTCAACCCTGCCGAGAAAAATACTGAGAGTTGGGTTTATAATATCTCCGACCAATGCTGACACTAATTTGGAAACAGCGCCGCCCAGAATAAAACCAACTGCCAAACCGACAACGCCCTGTTTCCTTATAAAATTAACGAATCCCGACATATTTTTAAAGTTAATTAATATTAATTCTTTGTTTTACCCTCCCAAACACCCCTTTGCCTTGAAAAAATCAATAGGACCAGGGGAAGCGCCCCCCATTATTTCTTGTACCCGCTCTGCGCCCAATGTCTCTGTGAAACACTTTTCCATTTCAGGGGTTATTTGTGTGGGCAAACTCCCAACATCAACACCAATTGTTTCCAATAATCTTTCTTGCTCATTACTAAGCAAAGGATGCTTGTCACCCCCTCCAGTAGTAATTGGAGTATTAGTTTGGAAGCCAGTCAACAAATTAGACAAAAGTGGCTTTAAATTAAACGGGTCAAGGATAATAAAGATAGCAATGGCAATAATAAGAACAAGGAAAATAATGCCTAATGTTATAAAGATAGTTTTCAACATATTTTTAATAATTTATTTTTGACCTTTACGCTATTCTACCACTTCGACAAGTTCAGTGTAAACAAAAAACCGCCGAAATGGCGATTTTTATCGTGGCTTGCCCTGAGCGAGCGAAGCGAGTCGAATGGGCTCCCCTGGTTGGACGATGCCTGCCCTGAGTCGCATCGAAGGGTTAGAACCTGTTTAGTGGGATAATTATTTCTTCTTTATCAACTTAAAAGCAAGTTCAACTGCATTTTTGGCACTATTGACACCAATAATCTTCACTTTTTTCTTATTATCCATATATTTCCCAATAAAAGGCTCTGGCATTCCTTTGAGACCCTTTATAACTATTATTGGTTTAGAGTACGTATATCCATAAGCCATCTCACAAAAAGTTCCAACTCCTCCACCAATTGATATTATTGCATCGGCCGAAAAGGCAATTATTTGATTTCTGGCAAATCCTACACCAGTTAAAATTGGTATATCTATGTATTTACTGACATTTGTTAAATCGGAATCTGGAGATATCCCAATAGACAACCCTCCATTTTGCTTCGCTCCTTTTGCAACAGCATTAGCTACGCCTCTATTCTTTCCGCCACATAATACAATACCGCCCCTTAAAGCAATTTCCTTCCCAACCCTTTCAGCAATCTTTAAATGAATTCTTTTTGCGTATTTATCGTGGCCGATAACACTAATTAATTTTTTCATATACTTCATTCTACCAAAAAACCGCCGGATTGGCGATTTTTATCGTGACTTGCCCTGAGCGAGCGAAGCGAGTCGAATGGGCTCCCGTAGTCGATCTAGAACCTGTGGTTTAAGGAGAAAATTAGGGCTTTTTGGGAGTGTCTCACAATGCATCTCGGTCGGGGCTATTTTAAGCTAAAATGAGACAAATGAAACACTGTAAAGGGGTATGTCGAAGTGTCTCATTTTGAAAGAAATAGTCCGCGACCTTGTAACAAGTCGCGGACCTTAATCTTCGCTTTTCTTTCCCTTTAATCACCTAGCCAGATGTATGCTGTTGGCCCGAATTCTCTCGTGGATTCAACGATGTGACCTTCCCTCCGAAGGTAGCCAATAGCGCCTCTGATAGCTTGCCTAGCCCTTTTAATATTGGGCGGATTGCAAAGACGCATAAAATGATTTGGTGTATAACATGAAAGAACACCATCATCGCTGAGAATTTCATCAATCGGCACAGGCCTACCTTGCTGTCGTTTTAAGACTTTCATTACGCAACGATATAATTCATGGCCTTCTACGACATAATGCCATCCTCCCCAGTAGTGCGGGTTTTGTTCCGGCTCTTCTACATCGGGACGATTGTGATTCATCAGTTGTTCCAGAGAATAATTGGAGGTTATCCACACGGCACATTGTACAAATCCCAACCATCGGAATGCTTTTTCTCTCCGTCCTTCTTTGACAAATTGTTCTATTTTTTTCAGCATTCCGTGACAGTGAGCAAGCCCGTAATCTATAGAATCAAGTATTAACTCGTGCGGATAGTCAATGGGTTCAATGCCTTTTGTCTCAAAAAACTTGCGATATGTCTGGACCACTTCTAATATTTTCGCATTATCCATTTGCTACTCCTTAAGGGTCCTGCTTTTCTTTTACCCACGGTTTCGCCGCTTCTAAAAATCGACGAACTTTCTTTAGGTCAAAGACCTTGTCATTTTCCGATCTCAACAAGGTTTCAGCATCAATCCAGATCTGACCGGTGGCCACTTTAGAGATTTTCTCCATTTCTTCCTGCAGATTATCGGGCGAAAGTCCTCCAGCATAGCCACAGTATTGATTTGACGGCTGCTTCGGCCATTCGTTTGGCAGTAATCCGATCCCGCCTGATTGGTCGAACAGAGGAAATGCCGCGATTCCCCATCTAGCGTCCTGGGAATAGAAGATTCTCTCGTTCACGCCATCCATCTGAAAGATGATGGGTTTGTCAGGAAGATATTGCCTGATTAAATCGGAAAATTTCCTGTCATCGACCGGATGATGCTCGGCATGAAAGTTCAGCTGGAAACGGCTGAACATCTTCCAGGTATATCCGAACTCTTCGAAAAAACTCGGCACACCAAGACATAGGTTTCGCACCCATTCACCGCATATGTGACCAGACAGGGCAAGGTTCTCGTATCGCCACAAGATATACAGTTTCTCCCACCAATTACGGGACGGGAATCTCTTATTCCCCTGTTGTTTCTTCGACAATAGGATGCCGAATTCAACAAAGGGATAATCCCTGGCGATCGGAACCAACTCTTCCGGCCGAATGCTGTCGTCTGCTCCAGTAACAGTAACAACTCTAATAGCCATGTTAATGTGCTCCCTCCTTTCTTTTAGTATCTTCTTTCTACAATATGCCGCAAAAAAGTCAACCCATCTACCAAAAAACCGCCGAAATGGCGATTTTTATCGTGGCTTGCCCTGAGCGAGCGAAGCGAGTCGAATGGGCTCCGGAGGTAGGATTCGAACCTCTTAAATACTACATCTTATTCCCCACATATCCAGCCATTTCAGCCAGACGACAAGCATAAGCCCATTCGTTATCATACCAGGCAACTATTTTAACCAGATTATCATTAGCCATAGTCAAAGAAGCATCAACAATAGCAGAAAAACAGTTTCCCTTGTAATCGGAAGAAACCAAGATAGCGTCCTCCACTCCCAGAATAGCATCTAAACTCTTTTCCTGGGAAGCTTTTTTGAAAATATAATTTACTTCTTCGGCAGTCGTGCTTTTTTCAACTTCACAAATTAGATCTAAAATCGAAACTACGGCTGTCGGCACTCTCAAAGCAATTCCATCTAGTTTTCCTTTCAATTCCGGCATTACGTTTCCAATGGCTTTAGCAGCTCCAGTAGTTGTCGGAATAATGTTCATGGCAGCTGCCCTAGCTCTTCTTAAATCCTTGTGGGGCAAATCAAGAATCCTTTGGTCATTGGTATAGCTGTGAACCGTAGTCATGAATCCTTTGACTATCTTGAAGTTTTCGTTCAAAACCTTAGCAATGGGTGCTAAACAATTTGTCGTGCAAGAACCCATATCTATTACTTTGTCTTTTTTAGGGTCAAACTTTTCTTCATTCACTCCAAGAATGTATGAAGGTATTTTGTCCTGATCTTTGGAAGGAGCGGAAATTATAACTTTTTTTGCACCGGCAGCGATATGCTTTGCAGCTCCATTATAATCAGTAAAAACACCTGAGCACTCCAGAACAACATCAACACCCAATTCTTTCCAAGGAAGCTTTGCCGGATCTTTCTCAACCAACACTTTTATCTGCTTGCCGTCAATAACCAAAGCAGAACCAACAGCCTTAACCGACTTATTATAAATGCCGTACAAAGAATCGTATTTCAAAAGATGGGCTAAGGTAGCAGCGTCCGTCAAATCATTAATGGCCACCACTTCCAAATCCTTGTGCTTTTCTAAAAGCCTTCTGAGTGTCGGCCGGCCGATCCGGCCAAAACCGTTGATTGCGATTTTTACAGCCATATTTAATCTTTAATTTTTAATAATTTAACGATTCTTTCCCTATCAAAACCGGCAATAACCTCGCCCTCTATGTCGATCACCGGCACTTCCATCTTGCCTGTTTTTTCGATAATGAAATCGCGCGATTTAGCATCCTGGGAAACGTCTATTTCCTCAAAAGCCACATTATGTTCCTTTAAAAACTCTTTAAGGGTATAACAATAAGGGCAGATTGGAGTGGTAAAAAGTCTGACCATAAACTTAACCGCAGGTATTATCGCTGGAAGAACCTGTTCCTCCGCCAAATCCCGGGGCAGGAGATTCCTCAGAAAGAGCCTGGGAACATTCATCAGGCTGCGAATTGAAAGTCTGACAAATAATCTCCTTGAAGTTTTCCGGAGTTCTCGGACTGACATCAACCACTTTGCCGTTAATGACCACTGTCGGTGAACCGGAGACCCCGTATTGTTCGTTCAGATCAGCCTGCACGTCAAACTTGGGATAGGTACCGTTCAGCCAGGTGCTTTTATCGTTGTAAAGCGAAGTGATGCTAAACTCTTCATCTGTCTGTGAAACACAGCTATTAACCTTTTCTGTATCTATCCCAGCCTCAGAAAGACAGGCAGCAGAATCTCCAGATACGACAAAACAGCTGAGATATGAAGCATATTTTTCATTTTGCTCTTTCTGAATGCAATACTGGCTCAAGTTCTCATCGATCTCCTTTTTATCGTGCATAATGTAGTCAACGAAATATATTCCCATGTCAGCTTTATCCTTAAGCAAATCATAAACAGGCAAAAACATCTTTTCAGCCTGCAGTCCGTAAGGACAGTAACTCATGATAAAAAGCTTAACGTCAGGCCTGTCGCTCTTTGCCGAAGCCTCCACTTCCCCTTTCATCCTGTATCCTTCCGGAAACAGAAACATTCCGTCTTTAGTAACGTAAGACTCGTATTCCTGATTGCCTATTTGCATGGCAAATTTGTAAACTACTTTTTCCTCAGAAACGGAATTCAAAGAAGCAACATTGCCTTCAGCCAGAAGATTCTCGTTAATGTATTTGACGGCGTTTTCAGCAGCAAGGTCAGCTGGCAAGTCTTTACCCAGCAACTTGTTTATCGTCCCATAGC
Source organism: Candidatus Paceibacterota bacterium (assembly GCA_016782605.1). Lineage (NCBI taxonomy): Bacteria > Bacillati > Minisyncoccota > Minisyncoccota bacterium. The sequence continues at coordinate 47,431 of JADHYE010000004.1, forward strand.
CTAAATAAACGCTGGCTGAAGCAGCAACAGCTCCTGCCAAAAAAACAGCCACTAAAATTATTATTTTATTTACTTTTTTTGTCATATATTTAATATATCACAAATATTATTTTTTAATAACTTCGTTCAACTCTTTTAACAGTTTTTTGACGTCGATATCGTACATTTTACAGACGTCTCCAAGCTTTAAACCTTTCACCTCATACTGGGCAAAAGGACAAGACAAACAGGGAAAATTGTATCTGGCTAAAATCTCCTTGAACTTTGGATCATCCAGAATTTCAGATAAAGTTGTATTTTCCGTAATTCCAGCCATTAAACTGAAAGCCAGCCACCGTCAATGACCACGGTTGAACCTGTCATATATGAAGAAGCATCTGAAGCCAAAAATAAAACAAGATTGGATACTTCTTCAGATTTGCCTACTCGACCTAAAGGCAATCTAGCTAAAATGCCCTGCATTGTTTTTTCATCCTGCTTTATAGGATCAATCATCGGCGTTCCAATAACGCCAGGGGCAATGGCATTAACCCTGATATTGTAGGGGCCTAATTCTATAGCCATTGTTTCTGTCATAGCGACTATGCCTCCTTTGGAAGCGGAATAATGGGCTAAGGTTGAAAAACCGACTCCCACCTGCCCCATGGCAATGGAAGCCACATTAACAATCGCTCCTGACTTTTGCTTTGCCATTTCCTTGGCTGCTGTTTGGGCGCAAAGGAAATATCCTTTTAGGTTAATATCAATAGTTCTGTCCCACTCTTCTTCAGTCAGGTCCAGAAAAGGCTTGAACTGGCAAATGCCAGCATTGTTAACCAGAACATCAAGCTTACCCCATTTATCAATAGCTGTCTTTACCATTTTTTCCACTTCTTCTTTTTTTGAAACGTCGCACTTTACTGCCATTGCTTCTCCGTCTGCTTTTTCGATTTCATCAACCACCAGCTGGCATTCTTCCTGGGAAATGTCGGAAAGCAAAACTTTGGCTCCGGCTTTTGCCAGAGTCAAAGCATGGGACTTACCCATTCCCCTCCTGGCTCCGGTAACAATGGCTACTTTGTTTTTTAAATCAAACATATTTAAAAAGTTTTAAAATTAAAGTTTTCGACCTTATATATTTATTTTATTACGTTTTTGACAAACAGTCCACAAAGGCACTTACCGTCTCTCTCAAGTTCTTCCAGATGGTAGGCGCAAGGACAGACAATCTTCTTGTTTTCTTCTGCGTCATCCGTTACTCTCCGACAAGGGCAATATTTGGCCCCCAAATTCTTTTCTTTTTCCAGCAAGCTTTTAACGATCGTTTCCACCACTTTTTTATTGGGATTCAAGGAAAAGCCGTTCTTTTCAGCATATTCTTCATATACCCGAGCCGCAGCGAAGGGTGAAGAAGAGGATTTATCCTCTTTGCCCTCCTCTACCCGAGCCGCAGCGAAGGGTGAAGAAGAGGATTTATCCTCTTTGCCCTCCTCTACCCGAGCCGCAGCGAAGGGTGAAGAAGAGGATTTATCCTCTTTGCCCTCCTCTACCCGAGCCGCAGC